>NZ_JAGXJK010000008.1:0-99110 GCF_019091605.1 Micrococcus sp. GbtcB5 | reverse complement strand
ACAGGACGGAAAGACCCCCTGGAGCTTTACTGTAGCCTGATATTGAATTTTGGTCCAGTTTGTACAGGATAGGCGGGAGCCATTGAAACCGGACCGCTAGCTTCGGTGGAGGCGCTGGTGGGATACCGCCCTGACTGTATTGAAATTCTAACCTACGGGGCTTATCGACCCGGGAGACAGTGTCAGGTGGGCAGTTTGACTGGGGCGGTCGCCTCCTAAAGTGTAACGGAGGCGCCCAAAGGTTCCCTCAGCCTGGTTGGCAATCAGGTGTCGAGTGCAAGTGCACAAGGGAGCTTGACTGTGAGAGTGGCAGCTCGAGCAGGGACGAAAGTCGGGACTAGTGATCCGGCGGCTCGTTGTGGAACGGCCGTCGCTCAACGGATAAAAGGTACCTCGGGGATAACAGGCTGATCTTGCCCAAGAGTCCATATCGACGGCATGGTTTGGCACCTCGATGTCGGCTCGTCGCATCCTGGGGCTGGAGTAGGTCCCAAGGGTTGGGCTGTTCGCCCATTAAAGCGGTACGCGAGCTGGGTTCAGAACGTCGTGAGACAGTTCGGTCCCTATCCTCTGCGCGCGTTGGAAATTTGAGAAGGTCTGTCCTTAGTACGAGAGGACCGGGACGGACGAACCTCTGGTATGTCAGTTGTACCGCCAGGTGCATGGCTGATTAGCTACGTTCGGGATGGATAACCGCTGAAAGCATCTAAGCGGGAAGCCGGCTTCGAGATGAGATTTCCTTGCCCCTTTGAGGGTGTGAGGCCCCCAGCTAGAACACTGGGTTGATAGGCTGGATGTGGAAGCGAGGACTGAAGACTCGTGAAGCTGACCAGTACTAATAGGCCGATGACTTACACACACTCTTATCCTATTGCTTGCTTCAAGGTGATGGGTTGGTGTTCGCGTCCACTGTGCGGTTGTCTGATTGCAACCGGCTGTCTGCTTGTTGGTGGGTGGTTGATGTGTTTTGAGTTGAATAGTGTCACTGTTGTGTGACCCGTAGGTTTCCCTGCTGTTGCCCGTGTTGAGGGTGGTGGTGTGGGGTTAGGGTTACGGCGGTCATAGCGTGGGGGAAACGCCCGGTTCCATTCCGAACCCGGAAGCTAAGGCCCACAGCGCCGATGGTACTGCAGCCGGGAGGTTGTGGGAGAGTAGGTCGCCGCCGGACATTCTTTGAGGGAGGGCCTCGCACCGTTGTGTGCGAGGCCCTTCCCGCATTCCCGGGAGGATTCACCGGGCGGCCCCGTGCGATCTGCACGGGGCTTTCTGCGTTCCGGGGTGCCTCCCCCTCGGCGCTCAGAGCTCCTCGCCGGCCCGCAGCCGCGCCGTGAGCGCGCGGGTGAGCCGGCGGCGCAGCCGGCCGTGCTCCGTGCTCTGCTCCCGAAGGCGCGCGTGCACGGCGTCGGCATGGGTGGGCTTCTCCGAGTCGGGGAGAGCGAGGAAGTCGCACAGCAGCGGCTCCAAGCGCCCGGTGAGGGCGAGCACGAGCTCCTGGGTCTCCACGGGCCGTGTGCGCTGCAGGCGAGCCCAGGCCGGCCTGTACTCGGCGGCGTGCTCGACCATCTCCCACGCGAGGGCCCAGCTGTCCGGGCGCAGTCGGTGCCGCTCCGCGCGCAACAGCCGTCGCAGGGCGGCCACGGCCTCCTCGAGCTCGGCAGCGGCCGGGGCGCCGTCGTCGTCGGGCGAGGGGTTCGCGGAGGAACGCGAGAACGGCCACCAGCTCATGCCGGCCTCTCTCGGATTCGTCGGGTGCGCAGAGGTCTCACGCGTGCGATTCTGCCCCGCCTCTCGGTTTGGCGGCACCCGGTGTGGCTGGTATAGTCGGTCTCTGTTGGATTCAGGTCTGAGACCTCCAACGGGGTGTGGCGCAGCTTGGTAGCGCGCGTCGTTCGGGACGACGAGGCCGCAGGTTCAAATCCTGTCACCCCGACCAGAAGGAGCCCCCGCCGGATCGGCGGGGGCTCTTCTCGTCTCCGGGTGCTCACCGGGTGCGGTGCGTCAGTCCTGGCGGGACTCCAGGAACTCCAGATGCTCGGGGCGCACCGGGTCCACTTCGCCGGCCACGTCGTCGTGTTCGTCCACCCAGTCCTTCACGTACGGGCACACGGGGACGATCCGGCGGCCCGCGGCCACGGTGTCCTTCAGCGCCTCGCGCACGAGGTTCGAGGCCAGGCCCCGGCCCTCGTACTGGTGGTCGACCTTGGTGTGCGGGAAGATCCGCTGGGCCGGGCCGTCGGCGGCGTCGTCGTCGATCGCCACCGTGAAGCCGGCCACCGTGCCCGCGTCATCGACGACGATCTCGTACCTCTCCCCGTTCTTGCGGACCTGCGGGTGCTCCAGGCTGGGGGTCTGCTCGGACATGGTCGATCCTCTCGTTCCTGGGTGGACCCCGCCGCCGGGCCGACGACGGGGAAGGGGTCAGCCGTCCCGGCGCCGCACGGGGTGATGGGACAGGATCGAGATGCGGTTCGTCAGGTTCATCACGATCGCGACCCACTGCACGGCCGCGTACTGGGCGTCCGTGAGCACGGCGGCCGTGGAGGCCTGCACGTAGTTCAGCTGCTCCTGCTCGGGGAGGTCCGTGACCGCCTCGGCGAGCTCGAGCGCGGCGCGCTCCTGCTCCGAGTACACGGCCCCTGCCTCACGCCACGCCGGCAGCAGCCCCATGCGCTGCACGCTCAGACCGGCGTCGGCGCCCTGGCGGGTGTGCCGGTCCAGGCAGAACACGCAGCCGTTGAGCTGGGAGACCCGGAGGTTCACGAGCTCCACGAGCTGCCGGTCCAGCCCGGCCTGCTCGGCGGCGGCGCGCGCGGCCGAGACCAGCGGCCCGACCGCGTGCCACGCCTCGGGCACGGCCTTGTCGAGGAAGAACGCGAGGGGGTTCTGGCGGGGTTCGGGGGTGTCAGCGGCGGTCATGGTCCTTCAATGTCTCGCAGAACGGAACGGTGGGCCAGGGACCGGGTGCCCGGCCCGGACGAGCTTCCGGCTCAGATCCGGCCCCGATCGGCTCAGAATCGGCCGGACGAGCCCGCCCCGGAGAACGAGCCGCCCGAGGATCCGTAGCCGGTCCCGGAGGAGCTGGACTGCGCCTGGCGATGGTCCTGGACGGACCGCTCGCCGGCCTGGTGGCCCGTGGTGAAGGCCACCACCGTCCAGTAGGCATCCGCCGGCAGTGCGGAGTCCAGGATCGAGCCGCGCGCGGACCGGGCCGGGCCACGGTGCGAGCGCAGCTCGTCGCGCAGCAGCTCACGCTCGGCCTCGTCCTTGCCGAACGCCGCCACCTCGGCGTCGGCGAGGGCGGAGACGAGCCCGGTCAGGCGACGCCGCAGCGCGTCCAGCTCGTCCAACGCCGCGGCCGGGGTCAGGCGGTCGTCCTGCAGGTCCGCACCCAGCGCCTCGAGCCGGTCCTGGGCCTCGGCGCGGAAGGACTCCAGCGCCGCGACGGCGGACCGGACGGCTCCGGCGGAGCCGACGGAGGAGGCCAGCGTGCCGACGGCGTCCAGGTCGGCCCGCAGCGGGGCGGTCTGCTGGTCCCACGCCGACGGCCACCCCGCGTGGCGGTTGAGGAAGGTGTTCGCCGCGGCCACGGCGTCGTCGAGGCGGTCGAGCTCACGGGCGCGGTCCCGGACGTCCTCCGCGGCCCGGGCGTGCTCTGTGCGATGCAGGCTGCGCTCCGGCAGGGCCTCGAGGCGGTCCAGTTCCGCCGACGCATCGAGCGCCTGGCGCCGGAAGTTGCGGAAGCGCTCCATCAGCGCGGCCGCGTGGGGCGAGTCCTCGGGCACCGTGGACGCGTTCACCTCGGTGGTGTCCATCTCCAGGGTGACGGGGGTCAGGTGGGTGCGGGCCTCGGCCAGCAGGTCGGCCGTCCGGCGGCGGCGACGCCGTCGGCTCGCGAGTGCCGCGGCCGCGGCGCCACCGCCCGCCACACCGACGATCCCCGCGCCGAACCACAGCTCGGGAGCCTGCCACCAGGGGCGCCCGATCAGCTCTGCGGCGGCGTCCGTCACCTCCACGACCGTGTCCGTCCACCGGGCCGCACGGGCCGCCTCGTGTCCGGCCTCGCGCACCTCCCGCAGCCGGTCCGTGCTGAGCATCCGGTCCTCGCCCACGTACACCCCGATCAACCGGTTGTCCGGGTCGAGCGCCACGATCACGAGGCCGTCGGCCCATTTCTGGCCGTCCGCGCTGAGCCAGTCCGGGTGCTCCGCGCGAGCCCGCTCGAGCACCCGCCCGTTGAACGCCTGAGACGCGCGGTCGTCGTCCAGTGCGGACAGGTCCGGGCCGCGCTCGGTGACCACGGCGACGCGGGTCGGCTCCCGGAACTCGATCCCCGCCAGGTCACGGCGCAGCTGGGCGAGGTCGATCACGCCCGCGTCATCCACGAGCTCCACCTGGTCCCAGGCCACGGCGTGGGCCTGCGGCGCGGCGGCGCCCGTGACCCCCGCCGTGACCGGCAGGGCGACGACGGTGGCGGACGCCGCCGGTCCGGTGAGGGCGGCGGCGGACAGGGCGACCGCGGTGAGCGTGCGGCGGGCGGTGCGGTGCGTCGGACGGGTCACGGGGGCCTCCTGGGAGGGTCGGCGGTCCCGCCCAGCGTAGGCACCGCGGCCGGTGGCGCGCCTCAGCCGGTGGGCGCGTCGGCGAGCAGCGCGGCGAGCCGGCCGGCGTCGTGCGCGGTGCCGAATCCCGCCGCCCCCGGCTCGAGGACCCCGGCCCGGTCGAGGCCCGTGTAGGGGACCGCGTCGAAGCCCATCGCGGTGACGAGGGCGACCACCGTGTCGCGCGCGGCGGCGACCGCGGCCGGCTCGGGCGCCGTGTCGGCCGGCTCGGTGCCCACCGCGAGGGCGCGACGCGGGGCCGTGGCGCGCCCGGCGTCCTCCAGGTCGTGGTGCGAGATCTCCGAGAACGCGCGCACGATGGGCACGCGCAGCCCCGCGGCGGCCCAGCGCGCGGCGATCCGGGCTGTGCCCGGCGACCCGTCGTCGTCGAGCCACGCCGGGACCGGCTCGTCCCCCCACGTGTTCGTCAGGTCCACCACGGCGCGCGTGGCCGGCCCGGCGAGGGCGAGCGGGTCGACGTCGTCGAGCGCCTCGCGCGGCACGGCCACGACGACGAGCTCCGCCTCCGCCGCCAGGTCCTCGGCCGACACGGCGACGGCCTCGGGCGCGTAGATCGTCAGGTGGCGCTGGACCGCCGCGGGGCGCCGCGTGCCCGCGACCATCACCCGCGGGGCGGCCGTGCCCGGGGAGAGGCGGGGGATGCGCGCGATCGCCCGTGCCAGCGCGGTGCCCGCCCGCCCCGCACCGAGGATGCCGACGACGCGGGGCAGGGCGTCCGCCGGCGCCGCCTCAGACGAGTTCATTGCGCTGGCGTCCCAGCCCGGTGATCTCCACCTCGACGACGTCGTCCGGACGCAGCCACGGGCGGCGGCCCTCGGCGTCACGGCGGGCCAGGGCGACCCCCGCGGGCGTGCCGGTCAGGATCAGGTCGCCCGGGTTCAGGGTGATCAGCTGCGAGGCGTAGGAGACCAGCTCGGCGGGGGAGAAGACGACGTCGGCGACCCGGTCCTCCTGACGCAGCTCGCCGTTGACGTGCGTGAGGACGCGCGCGTCCGCCGGGAACTCGTCCGGGGTGACCAGCCACGGACCCACGGGCGTCGAGGCCTCCCACACCTTGCCCTGCAGCCACTCGGAGGTGCGGCCCTGGAAGCCGCGCATGGAGATGTCGTTGGCCACCGCGTAGCCCGCGATGTGCTCCGGGGCGTCCTCGACGGCGATGCGTCGGCCCGGCTCCCCGACCACGATGCACAGCTCGCCCTCGTAGTCGACCCGGTGGTCCTCCTCGGGGACCTCGATCGGGTCCAGTGCACCCGTGAGGGACTGCGGGAACTTCGCGAACAGCGTCGGATGCTCAGGGCGCTCCAGGCCCGTCTCGTCGATGTGGTTCGTGTAGTTCAGGCCCACGCAGAACACCTTGGTGGGGAAGGGCACGAGCGTGTCGTAGACGAGGCCGGAGGTGTCCAGCAGGAGGGACCGGTCGGCCTGCGCCGCGCGGAGGGCGCCCTCCACCATCTCCCGCTGCTCCTGCGGCGTGGCGGTGAGGTACTCGCCCACGTCGCGACAGTCCGGCAGGGCGACGGCGCGCACGGCGACCTCGGGGTCCTCGGGGTGCACGGAGGTGATGACCGCGGCGAACGTGGCGCCGGGGTAGGCGGCGTCGGAGTCGGGCTGGCGGAACGTGGCGAGCTTCATGGACCCATCCCATCACAGGGCGGCGGGTCCGGACCCGGGGCGGGCGGACGTGAGACGGTGAGGCCATGAGCACAGCCCCCACGCATCCGCCGCTCGACCCCGACCCGACCCCGGCCACCCCGATCGTCCTCGGGACCATGGCCTGGGGGTCCGTTCCCCCGCCGCCCCCGGGCGCCGATCCGGGGGCGGGGCCGGAGGGGCCCGCGGGCGCAGCGCAGGCCGAGGCGGCCGTGGAGCGTGCCCGCCGCGCCCTGCGCGCCGGGATCGAGGCCGGCGTCGATCTGCTGGACACCGCGGACATCTACGGGGCCGGCCGCTCCGAGGAGACCGTCGGCCGGCTGCTGCACGAGCTGCCCTATGAGGAGCGCTCCGCCCTGAAGGTGCAGACCAAGTGCGGGATCGTCCTGCACGAGACGGACCCGGCCGGGCGGCGCCTGACCCGCTACGACTCCTCGCCCGAGCACGTGCGCGCCTCGCTGGAGGGCTCGCTGGCCCGCCTCGGCGAGCAGCGCGTAGACACCCTGATCATCCACCGGCCCGACGTCCTCACGCCCGTGGCCGACACCGTGCGCGCCTTCCTCGACGCGCGAGAGGCGGGCCTGGTCGGCAAGCTCGGCGTCTCCAACCTCGGCGTGGGCCGCGTCCTCGAGTTCCAGCGCGAGCTCGAGAGCCAGGCGGCGGACGGGACCGGGCTGGCGTGCGTCCAGGTCGAGCTCG
This sequence comes from Micrococcus sp. GbtcB5, assembly GCF_019091605.1. Classification (NCBI taxonomy): domain Bacteria; kingdom Bacillati; phylum Actinomycetota; class Actinomycetes; order Micrococcales; family Micrococcaceae; genus Micrococcus; species Micrococcus sp. GbtcB5. The sequence goes on along the minus strand of NZ_JAGXJK010000008.1, from coordinate 92,142 downwards.
GCCTGCACCACCGCACCCTCGTGGAGGCGGTCGTGCTCGCCAACCACCCGGACGCCCCCGCGGACGCCGACGCCGGGCGCCTCGGCCCGGTGTGCGCCGCCGAGGGGATCGAGCTGCAGGCCTGGGGGCCGCTGGGCCAGGGCCGGTTCAGCTCCGGCGACGACGGCGCGGCCGGCGTCGTCGGCGAGGTCGCAGCGGAGCTGGGCGTCAGTCGGGAGGCCGTGGTGCTCGCGTGGCTGCTGCGCCTGCCGTGGGGCGTGCGGCCCGTGATCGGCACCCAGGACCCGGAGCGCGTCGCCGCGTGCGCCGAGGCGGCCGCCGCGGCCGAGGCGATGGACTCCGCGCAGTGGCACCGCCTGTGGACCGCGGTGCGCGGTGCCGGCCTGCCCTGAGCGGCCCGCGGACGTGAGGGATGTCACACTGGGGGCATGACCTTCGCGCCCGTCAACCTCTTCACCCCCTGGCTCGCCTACTGGGCGGCCGCCCTCGCGCTCGTCGTCGGCGGCATCCTGCTGGCCGCCGGGATCTGGCGCGAGCGCCGGCACCGGCGGCACGCTGACGAGCACGGACGCAACACCGAGGTGGACGTCCTGGACAACACCCGGCTGCAGCGCCGGGTGGGGGCCGTGATGCTGGCGGTCGCGGCCGTGCTGGCCAGCGTGGGTGTGGGGACGCACCTGGCGGGGCTGGACACGCTGCGTCAGAACCTGACGGCCAAGTACGGCTACACCTCGATCGAGCGCATCCGCCAGTCCGGCACGGGGTTCATCATCGACCTCACCCAGCCGGACGGGACCGTCCTGCGGGACGAGATGGTCCTGGTCGACCCCTCGGGCGAGCCCTTCGTCGGCGAGGACATCTTCCACAACCCGCCGGAGAAGTACGAGGACCTGCCGCTGCGTCCGGCCCCGTGACCGCGTCCGCCGCCGTCCGTCGGGCCTGATGCCGCGTCGGGGGCCTCTGTTAGCGTCGCCGCGTGAGCACCTCGACCGTCCGTTCCGCCCCCGCGTCCACCTACCGGCTCCAGGTCAGCCCGGATCTGCCGCTGGAGTCCGTGGCCGGGCTCGTGCCCTATCTGCGGCGCCTGGGCGTGGACTGGCTCTACCTCTCGCCGCTGCTCGAGGCCGAGCCCGGCTCCGACCACGGATACGACGTCGTGGACCCCACGCGGCTGGACGCCGCCCGCGGCGGGGCCGAGGGACTGGACATGGTCGCGCGCGCCGCGCACGAGGCGGGCATGGGCGTGCTCGTGGACATCGTGCCGAACCACGTGGGCGTGGCCACGCCCCCGGCCAATCCGGCGTGGTGGGACGTGCTCACCCACGGTCCCGAGGCGGCGCATGCGGCGTGGTTCGACGTGGACTGGGCGGCCGGCGGCGGCTCCCTGCTCATCCCCGTGTTGGGGGACGGCCCTGACGGGGACGCGGACGCGGAACTGGATCGTCTCGTCGTCGACGCCGAGGGCGGCCGTCTGCGCTACTGGGACAACGTCTACCCCCTCGCCCCCGGATCGCTCGAGGCCGCCGAGGCGGAGACCGGGCTGCGCGCCGCGGAGGTCTTCGCGGCGGCGGACCCGGCGAAGGAGCCGACCGCGGTGCAGGCCCGCCTGGCCCGCGCCGTGCACGACCGCCAGCACTACCGGCTGGTCGGCTGGCGCCGCGGCGACGCCGAGCTGAACTACCGCCGCTTCTTCACCGTCACCACGCTCGCGGGCGTCCGGGTGGAGGAGCCCGAGGTCTTCGACGTCGTCCATGCCGAACCCGCCCGCTGGGTCCGCGAAGGGCTCGTGGACGGGCTGCGCGTGGACCACCCGGACGGCCTGGCGGACCCGGCCGGCTACGCGCGGCGCCTGCGCTCCCACGTCCTGCCGGAGGGCTACCTCGTGGTGGAGAAGATCCTCGAGCCCGGTGAGGCGCTGCCCGCGGACTGGCCCGTGGACGGGACCACCGGCTACGACGCGCTCGGCGAGGTCGAACGCGTCTTCATGCATCCCGAGGCCGCGGGCGATGCGGCCGAGGACGCGCGCCGTCGTCGGGAGTGGGGCGAGGCCGTGGTGCGGGCCAAGCACGACGTGGCCACCGGCTCCCTCGCGGCCGAGACCGCCCGGCTGGCCCGGGAGGTCCGCACCGTGCACGCCCTCGGCGCCCACCCGGACGAGGACGTGGCCGCCGCGTTCGCCGCCGTGCTCGCCCGCCTGCCCGTGTACCGCACCTACCTGCCCGTGGGCCTGGCCGTGCTCGAGGGTGCGCTGGCGGACGCGGCCGCGGCGGAGCCGGGCCTCGCCGACGTGCTCGGTGACCTGCGGCCCGAGCTGACCGACCCGGACTCGCCCGTGGCCCGCCGGTTCCAGCAGACCTCCGGCATGGTGATGGCCAAGGGCGTCGAGGACCGGTCCTTCTACCGGTACACGCGGTGGGCCAATCTGAACGAGGTCGGCGGAGACCCCTCCCACGTCGCCCTGTCCCTGGCCGACTTCCATGCCGCCCAGCAGGCGCGCCAGGCCGCCTGGCCGACGGCCATGACCACCCTGAGCACCCACGACACCAAGCGCGGCGAGGACGTGCGCGCCCGCATCGCCGTGCTCGCCGAGGAGCCCGACCGCTGGGCCGCCGAGCTCGCCGAGCTGAGGCGCCTCCACCCGCTCGGCCACCCCGACGCCGAGCGGCTGCTCTGGGAGTCCATCGTGGGCGTCTGGCCCACGGACGGCACCGCACCGGAGGAGGAGCGGATCCTCGGCTTCCTGCAGAAGGCCTCCCGCGAGGCGGCCCTGGCCACCACCTGGACGGACCAGGACCCCGAGTTCGAGGCCCGGCTCGCCGCGCTCGCCGCCGCCGTCACCTCCCCCGAGGGGCCTGCCCGGGGCGTGCTGCAGGCCGTCGCGGACCGCATCGCCGAGCCCGGCCTGGTGGTCCAGCTCGGCCACAAGCTCGTCCAGCTCGCCGCCCCCGGCGTCCCCGACGTCTACCAGGGCACGGAGGTGCCCTTCCCCACCCTCGTGGACCCGGACAACCGCCGCCCCGTGGACTTCGCGGCCCGGGCCGACCTGCTGGACCGCCTCGACGCCGGCCACACGCCCGGCCTCGACGACCCCGCCGCCGCCAAGCTGGCCGTCGTCGCGGCGGTGCTGCGCACCCGCCGCGACCGGCCCGAGCTGTTCACCGGCCACCGCCCGCTCGACGTCTCCGGGCCCGCCGCCGAGCACGCGATCGCGTTCGACCGGGGCGGGGCGCTCGCCGTGGCCACCCGCTGGCCCGTCCGCCTCGCGGCCGCCGGTGGCTGGGGCGAGACCGTCGTGACCGTGCCGGCCGGGCGGTGGGAGGACGCCGTCACCGGCCACCCCGTCCACCCGGACGCGCGCGGCGCCGTGCGCCTCGACGAACTGCTCAGCACCCTGCCCGTCGCGCTGCTCGTCCCGGCGCACGCCCCGTCCGACCGCCGAGAGAGGACCGCCCCGTGACCGAGCCCCGTCCGGCCGACGCCCCCGCCCCGGGCCTGCACCCGATCGGCTCCGACCCCGTGGACCCCGCCGCGGCCGAGCGGGCCGCCGTCGACGCCGCGCGCGCCATCCCCTACGCCGTCTGGGCGCCGCACGCCGAGAGCGTCGACCTCGTCCTCGTCGACACCGAGCCCGGCGCCCTGCACGACGCCGAGGACCGCTGGCCCGTCGCCGCCGTCGTGGCCATGGCCCCCGCCGCCGGAGGCTGGTGGACGCCCACGGAGGACCCGCTGGCCGCCCTCGGCCTCGACGCCGCCCAGCCGCCGGCCGACCCCGGCTACGGCTACCGCGTGGACGGGGCGGACCCCGTGCCGGACCCCCGCTCCCGCCGCCAGCCCGACACGGTCCACGGGCCCTCCCGCCGCGACGTCGCCGGCCGCGTCTTCGCGTGGCCGGACGAGGGCTGGGCCGGGCCGCCCGGGGTGGAGTCCGATCCGGCCGCGCCCCAGGGCGGCGGCCTGCGCGGCGCCGTCCTCTACGAGCTGCACGTGGGGACCTTCACGGCGGAGGGGACCCTCGACGCCGCCATCGCCCGCCTGCCGCACCTGAGGGACCTCGGGGTCACCCACGTCGAGCTGCTGCCCGTGAACTCCTTCTCCGGCCCTCGGAACTGGGGCTACGACGGGGTGGCGTGGTTCGCCGTCGACGAGTCCTACGGCGGCCCCGCCGCCTACCGCCGCTTCGTGGCCGCCGCCCACGCCGCCGGCCTCGGCGTGGTCCAGGACGTCGTGCACAACCACCTGGGCCCCTCCGGCAACTACCTGCAGGTGTTCGGGCCGTATCTGGGCCCGGGCGGCACCGGCTGGGGCGACGGCCTGAACCTGGACGGCGCCGACTCGGACGAGGTGCGCCGGCTCGTCCTGGACAACGTCCGCTTCTGGCTCGAGGAGATGCGCGTGGACGGGCTGCGCCTCGACGCGGTGCACGCCCTGCGGGACGCCCGCGCCGTGCACCTGCTCGAGGAGATGGCCGCGCTCGCGGACGGGATCGCGGCCCGTGCCGGCCGACCCGTGCCCCTCCTGGCCGAGTCCGACCTCAACGACCCGCGTCTGGTGCTGCCCCGCGAGGCCGGCGGGCTCGGCCTCGCCGCGGCCTGGAACGACGACGTCCACCACGCCCTGCACGTGGCCGCGACGGGGGAGACCCACGGCTACTACGCGGACTTCGCCCCGCTGGAGGCGGTGGCCAAGGTCATGGAGCGCACCTACTTCCACGACGGCACCCGCTCCACCTTCCGCAGCCGTGACCACGGGCGCCCCGTGCCGGACACCATCCCCAACCATGCGTGGGTGGCCAGCATCCAGAACCATGATCAGGTGGGCAACCGCGCCGGCGGCGACCGCACAGCGGCCGTCCTGTCCGAGGGCGCGCTCGCGGCCGAGGCCGCCCTGCTGCTGACCGGCCCGCACGTGCCGATGCTCTTCATGGGGGAGGAGTTCGCGGCCTCGACGCCGTGGCCGTTCTTCACCTCGTTCCGCGAGCCCGAGCTCGGGGACGCCGTCCGGCAGGGACGTCGCCGCGAGTTCGCCGCGCACGGCTGGGATCCGGCCGACGTCCCCGACCCGCAGGACCCCGCCACGCGGGACGCGGCGGTGCTGGACTGGGCGGAGGCTGCGGGCGGCGCGGACGGCCACGGCCGGGGAGCGCGCGTGCTCGCCGCCTACCGCACCCTGATCGGCCTGCGTCGCACGCTGCCCCAGCTCACCGACCCTCGCCGCGACCGCGTCCGGGCCGAGGTGGACGCGGCCCGGCGCCACGTGCGCCTCACCCGCGCCGGCGAGGACGCCGACGTCGTCCTGCTCGTCGCCCTCGGCGCGGAGCCGCTGCCCGTGCCCGCGGACCTGACGCGGGCCGAGCTCCTCGCCGGCCACGGCGACCACGGCCCGCTCGGCCCCGGCACGGTGCCGGCGGCGGTCCCGGCCCCCGGCTTCCTGCTCCTGCGCCGCTGAGCCGCGTCCGGGCTCAGTCCGCGTCCGCGGGCGGGACGGCGCGCAGCATGGTGGTCGTGGGGTGCAGTGCCACCGCGTCCTCGTCGCGGCGGGCCCGCAGCACCGTGTCCACGTAGGAGTCCACCGCCTCCTGCAGGGGCACGGCCTGGCCGCGGGCCTCGGAGAGGTACCAGCGGTGCTCGAGGAGCTGGTGCATCACCTCGGCGGGCTCGAGCTTGGCTCGCAGCTCAAGGGGCACCGAGCGGACCACGGGGTCGAACACCTCCACCACCCAGCGGTGCGCCGCAGCCTCGATGTCCATGTACGGGTCCCACTCCCGGCGGGCGGCCTCGATGTCCACGAGCAGCCGGCGGGCCTGGTTCTCCTGGACCTCGAGTCCCGTGAGGCGGGTCAGCCGACGGCGGTGGTAGCCCGCGTGGATCTCGACGGGCCGGGCGATCATCATCCCGGGAGCGTCGGCGGCGCGCAGTGAGTACTCGGCCAGCTCGAACCCGAGCTCCTGCAGGCGGCGGACGCGGCGGTCCAGGCGCCATGGCTCGGCGCGGGGGAACAGCAGGGGGCCGGTCAGCTCGTCCCACAGCCGGCGGTAGGAGGCCACGAGCAGGTCCGGCGTGGTGACGGGGTCCACCTCCGGGTCCAGCAGCCCGCTGGCCTGCAGGTCCAGCAGCTCGCCGCCCACGTTCACGGCGGCCACGTCCAGGTCGTGCTCGCGCTGGCCGGTGGACAGCCGCTGCCGGAGCTCACCGGTCTCGGCGTCCACCAGGTGGGCGGCGAACCCGCCCGCGTCGCGCCGGAACAGGACGTTGGACAGGGAGACGTCGCCCCAGAAGAACCCCTCGAGGTGCAGCTCCACGAGCAGGGTCGCCAGCGCGTCCATGAGCCGCACGAGGGTGCGGCGCTCGAGGCGCTCCGAGAACACGGCGCGGTACGGCAGGGAGAAGCGCAGGTGCCGGGTGACGAGGGCGGCGGGCAGCGGCGTGCCGTCGTCGTGGGTGCGCCCGGTGACCACGGCCACCGGCACCACCGACGGCGCCGGGCCCCGCTCGAGCCGGCGCAGCAGCCGGTACTCGTGGAACGCGAGCTCCTCCGTGGTCTCCTTCACCGCCACGATGCCCCCGCCCATGCGGGCGAAGCGCACCACGTGACGGGAGATGCCGCGCGGCAGGGCCGCCAGCACCTCACGCGGCCACGTCTCGAGGGGGAGCGCCCAGGGCAGGGCGAGCAGCGACGTCGCCGGGTCCTCGGAGGCGTCCCCCGAGGGGGCCCCCGTGATGGTCAGTCGATCGACGGGGGAGGGGGTCTCGACGGTGTCCATGGTCACGATCCTTCCAGACAGGGCCGCTATGCTCGCCTGGCGCGGCGCGCCCGCTGCCCGCCGGCTCCGGTGCTCGACCCGGACCGACTGCCCCACGAGGAGGACCCTTGGCCCGGAACACGTCAGGCTCGCACACCTCGGCGAAGGACGCCCGTGCGCGTGCCCGCCAGATCCAGGAGGAGCAGCGCAGGAAGGACCGCCGCCGCCGCACCGGCGTCATCTGGGGCTCGGTCCTCGCGGCGGTGCTCGTGATCGGCCTCGTCGTCGCGTTCGTGCTCAACCGCAACGGCGACGACGCCGCGGCCGCCGGCCCCATCCCCGCCGTGACGAACGAGCAGGGCGGCATCGAGTTGACCTCGGCCACGGGCCTGGCGGAGGGCGCGGGAGAACGCGAGGTCGACCCCTCGAGGATCGAGGTGCCGAAGCAGTCCGCGAGCTCCCAGCCCGAGACCCTGCCGGACACCGAGGCCCGGGCGGACGGCGAGCCGACGCGGATCGTGCTCTACGCGGACTTCAACTGCGTGCACTGCGCGAACTTCGAGACCTCCAACGCGGACCAGATCGAGCAGTGGCTCGAACAGGGCGAGGCCACGGTCGAGTACCGGATGGTGGACTACCTGAGCGCCCCGAACAACCAGAACTACTCGGCCCGCGCCGCCAACGCCGCGTACTGCGTGGCGGACCAGAAGCCCGAGGCCTACAACGGCTTCGTGGCCGCCCTGTTCGCCACCTACGACGAGCACCAGGGCAAGGGCCTGGACAACGCGGCGATCACGCAGCTCGCGCAGGAGCACGGCGCGGACATCGCCTCCTGCGTCGAGGACGGCACGTTCCGCTCCGCGGTCGAGCACACCACCCGCCAGGCGCGCGTCGCCGGCGTGGCCGGCACCCCCACCGTGTTCGTGGACGGGAAGAACTGGGCCCTCGACGGCGAGGACAAGACCTTCGCCGATTGGGCGGGCGCCAAGATCGCCGGCTGACCCGGCTGACCCGTCGCCGAGGTCCGCGGGGCGTCCCCACGCAGGGGGCGCCCCGCGCCGTCCGCCCGGGCCTTGTACGCTGGAAGGGCCGGCCGCGGCGCCCCGGGCGCCGGCCGCAAGCCTCCTTAGCTCAGCTGGCCAGAGCAGCTGCCTTGTAAACAGCAGGTCGCCGGTTCGAATCCGGCAGGGGGCTCCACCCCACCGCGGGCCCGACGGCGCCGCGCACCTCCGCCGGGAGGGCGCGGCGCCGTCGTCGCGTCCGGCGCGGGCCGACGCTGGGGCGCCGCTGTGCGCGCCCGTGGCCATCCGCCAGGTACGGCTGGCGGATCCGCCAGAGATGCCTCGACCATCCGCCAGACTTCAACCCTGGGCCTCGTCGTGACGGAATCGTGACCTTACCGTGATCCCAGCCACCCCGGCCCGAGCCCCTCGGGCACCCGCGTCCGGTGGCCCAGAACTCCGAGGAGATCCCGTGCAGTCCTCCCCACCCCGCAGCACCCGCCGCCGCATCGGCGCCCTCGTGGCCGGCGCCGTCCTCGCCGGCGGGACCCTGACCTCGTCCCCCGCGCTCGCGGCCCCCTCCGGCGACGCCCCCGCCGCACCGGCAGCCACCCCGACCGCCGCCTCGCCCCTGGCGGCGGCGCAGGTGGAGGACCCGAACGCCGACGGCTACGACTCCTTCATCGTCACCTACAAGGAGACCGCCGCCAACGCCCACGCGAAGGGCCGCGCGAACGCCTGGGGCAAGGCCGCGAAGGAGGCCGGCGTCTCCGTGAAGGAGCTGCGTGAGACCGCGCTCGGCTCCCGCGTGGTCAAGGCGGACCGCAAGCTGGATCAGGCCGAGTCCGCGAAGTTCATGGCCGACCTGAAGGCCTCCGGGGCGGTCGAGGCCGTGGAGCCGGACGCCATCCTCACCGCCACCGGCCTGAGCCCCGTGGACGCCCTCTACTCGCAGCAGTGGGGTTTCACCGGCACCCACGGCATGCGGGTCCCCGGGGCGTGGGACCGCACGACGGGCTCCGGTGCGACCGTGGCCGTCATCGACACCGGCATCACCTCCCACCCGGACCTCGACCGCAACGTCGTGCCCGGCTACGACTTCATCTCCGACGGCAGGGCGGCGCGCGACGGCGGCGGCCGCGACTCCAACCCGCGCGACGAGGGCGACTGGTACGCCGCCGGCGAGTGCGGCACCACCGGCGCCTCCGACTCCTCGTGGCACGGCACCCACGTGGCGGGCACCGTCGCGGCCGTGGCCGACTCCCAGGGCGTCGTCGGTGTGGCCCCGAACGCGAAGATCCAGCCCATCCGCGTGCTCGGCAAGTGCGGCGGTTCGCTGTCCGACATCGCCGACGCGGTCGTGTGGGCCGCCGGCGGCACCGTGGCGGGCGTGCCGGCCAACCCGAACCCGGCGGACGTCATCAACATGTCCCTCGGCGGCTCCGGCATGTGCGGCACCACCTACCAGAACGCGATCAACGCGGCCGTCTCCCGCGGCGTGCCCGTCGTTGTGGCGGCGGGCAACGAGAACCAGCCCGCCGCCAACGTGCGCCCGGCCAACTGCCGGAACACCATCGTGGTGGCCGCCTCCACCTCGCAGGGAGCCCGCGCTTCGTTCTCGAACTACGGCTCCGTCGTGGACGTGACCGCCCCGGGCGCGAACATCATCTCGACCGTGAACAACGGCGCCACCACCCCGACGACGGCCGGCCACGCCGCCTACAACGGCACCTCGATGGCCACCCCGCACGTCGCGGGCCTGGCCGCCCTGCTGCTGGCCGAGCGGCCGAGCCTCACCCCGGCCCAGGTCGAGTCCACCCTCACGTCCACGGCCCGGTCCATGCCGGTGACCTGCTACGCAGGCTGCGGCGCCGGTCTGGCGGACGCCACCAGGGCGGTCTCCTCCCTCGGCGGCAGCTCCTGACCGGGGCCCGCTCCGGGCGCCGGGGCCTCGTTGGTCGCCCAGGGCGGTTTCGAGCCCGGCGCCACGCTGACCGACGCCTGACGTGCTCGTCGGCTCTCGACGGCCGCTCCGCCGTGCGCGGGGCGGCCGTCGCCCGGGTGGACAGGCGACGCCGCCTGAGGTATCGTTCTTCGAGTTGTCACCCCCATGGGGCGACGCCCGGATCTTTAGCTCAGTTGGTTAGAGCGTTCGCTTCACACGCGAGAGGTCGCTGGTTCGAGTCCAGTAAGATCCACCGCAGCAGGGCCCTCCTCCGGGAGGGCCCTTTCGCATCCCCGGGCCGCGGTGCCGAAGGCCCCGGCGGGGGAGGTGTCGGCGTGGTTGGATGGACGCGTCGGCGGGGCTCGGCCCACCGCCGTCTCGCGTCCAGCGCCCGCATACGGAAGGAGAGGGTGAGCCGCATGGAGCAGGAGGGCACCCAGGAGCCGGCGCGGTTCGACCCCCACATCGCGGAGCCCCCGGCCGTCCCCACGCTCATCCCCGTGCTGCGCCCGGCCGGCGCCGAGGACGCCGCCGCTGTCGGCGACCTCGCGATCGACCCGGAGGACCCCGGCCTGCTCGACCTCGACCCGGCGGAGTCGGCCCACCCGGCCGCGGCCGCGGTCGCCGTCGAGCCGACCGAGCCGCTGCCGCCCGTGGTCCGCCCCGCCGCCGCCGATCCGGTCTCGACGCCGGCGCCGGAGCCGGAGGAATCGGCCGAGCCGGAGGCGGAGACGCTGCCGGAGCCGGCCGCGGACGCGCCCCTGACCGAGCCGCCGCTGTCCGAGCAGGTGCCCACCTCCGTCCTGGCGCCCGCGGAGGCCGACGGCGCCCTGCCCGCCCCGGATGTGATCCCCGCGCCGGACGTCACCGTCCCGGACCCGGTGGTCCCCGTGGGCCCGCCCGAGAAGCGCGGGCGTCGGCGGGGCCGGCGCTCCCGTGAGGTCTTCGTCGAGAACCTGCCGACGCAGGCGCTCGTGCTGGCCGACCGCCTGCACTCCTCGCCGTATGGGCGCCGCATGCGCTCCACGCTGCAGCAGCGCCGCGCGGAGGCGCAGGCCCTCGAGGCCCGCACCACCCTGGACTTCGCGCTCAAGCTGGGCGAGACGATGTTCAGCTTCGGGGCGGCCTCGCTGGACGTGGAGACCTCGATCATCGTGGCCACGCAGGCCTACGGGATCCTCGAGACCGAGGTGGACCTGACCAACCAGTCCATCTCCCTGAACTACGCGCCCGACTCCTCACGCGGCGAGGCCCCGTTCACCCTCCAGCGGGTGGTCCGCTCGGCCTCGGTGAACTTCGAGGGGCTCGTGGCCGTCCACCGGCTCGTCGAGGAGATCGCCGCGGGCGAGGTGGACCGGGCCGAGGCCCAGCGCCGGCTCGTGGAGATCCGGCATCAGCCCAAGCCGTTCCCCGCCGTCTTCGAGGTCCTCTTCTCCGGCGTGTTCGTGGCCTGCTTCGTGCCGTTCATCGGGGGGACCTGGACGGGCGCGGCCCTGGGCATGGTCTCCACCTGGCTGGTCTTCTGGCTCAAGGTCCAGGCGGACAAGGCGCGCTTCCCGGAGATCTTCTCCACGATGTTCGGGGCGATCACGGCCACGGTGATCGCGCTGATGGCCCACGCCCTCGACCTGCCGGTCAACCCGGCGCTGGTGATCGCCGGCGGCATCATGATGCTCCTGCCCACGGCGAGGTTCGTCACCGCGGTGCAGGACGCCATCCACGGCTTCCCGGTGACCGCCGCGGGCCGCTTCCTCTCCGCGCTGCTCGTGTTCGCCGGCGTGATGGCCGGGATCATGATCGCCGTGGGCATCGGGGATCTCCTGGGATTCGAACAGCTGGACCTGGCCGAGGCGGGGACGCTGAGCTATCCGCCGCTGCTGCTGCTGGGCCTCGTGATGGCCGCGGGCATGGCGGACGCGGTGGTGGAGCAGTCGCGGTGGCCCCAGATCCTGGCCTGCGGTCTCGTGTCCGGGGCCGGCTTCGGCGCGTACCTGGCGGCGCAGCAGATCGGGGTCAGCGACCGGCTGGTGCCCGCGGTCGCCGCGGCGGCGGTCGGGTTCCTCGGCCGCCTGGTGGCCCAGCGGCTCGCGGCCCCGGCGCTCGTGATCGTCCTGCCGTCCATGCTGTTCCTGCTTCCCGGACTCACCATGTTCCGGTCCGTCTACGGGTTCACCGTGGAGACCGGGGCCACGCTGCTGGGCGTCGAGGGACTGTTCAACGCCGCGGTCATCGTCGTGGCGATCGCGGCCGGCGTCGCCTTCGGCAACACCCTGGCCAAGCCGATCACCGACCGGATGGGCACGCTGCTGCCCACCGAACTCGTGATGCACCAGCGCGGCTGACCGGCGGCCCGGCTCAGTCGGGCAGGCGCCAGTCCACCGGGGCCGCGCCGGCCGCCTCGAGGAGCCGGTTCACCCGGCTGAACGGCCGGGAGCCGAAGAACCCGCGGTGGGCGCTCAGGGGCGAGGGATGCGGGGACTCCACGACGCCGGCCCCCGCCGCCGTCAGCAGCGGCGCCATGCGCCGCGCGTCGGCTCCCCACAGCAGCCCCACGAGCGGGGTGCCGCGCGCGCAGAGGGCCCGCACCGCGGCCTCCGTGATCTGCTCCCAGCCGAGGCCGCGGTGGCTGCCGGGTGCGCCGGCCCGCACGCTGAGGGCGCGGTTCAGCAGCAGCACGCCCTGGTCCGTCCACGCGGAGAGGTCCCCGTGGGCGGGCGGGGTGATGCCGAGGTCGTCGTGCAGCTCCCGGTGGATGTTGGCCAGGGAGCGGGGCAGCGGCCGCACGTGGCGGTCCACCGCGAAGCTCAGGCCGATCGGATGGCCCGGCGTCGGGTAGGGGTCCTGGCCCAGCACGAGGACGCGGACGTCCGCGAACGGCTGACGGAACGCCCGCAGGATGTGCTCCGGCGCCGGCAGCACCTGCTCTCCGGCCGCCCGGCGGGCACGCAGGGCCTCGCCGACCTGCTCGAACGCGGCGGCCTGCGGGGCGAGGGCCGCCTCCCAGCCCGGATCCAGGGGCGCGATGAACTCCATGCCCCGAGGGTAGACCGGGTGGGTACAGTGGCCGCCATGTCCCACCCCACGCCCGTCTCGCCCGATCCGGCCCCGGAGGAGGGTGCCCGCGCGCGTGCGCGACGGGACGAGCTGACGGACCTGGAGCGTGCGGTCCTGGACCTGGAGGCCGCCACCTGGCGGTACGGCGGGGCCAAGGACCACGCCGTCCGAGAGCGTCTGGGGCTGTCTCCGACCGCCTATTATCAGGTGTTGAACGGATTGCTGGACCGTGAGGCCGCCCTGGCCTACCGACCCCTGCTGGTCACGCGGCTGCTGCGCAAGCGCGGCACCCGCAGCCGGGCCCGGAGGGGACCCGCGGATCCGGCGCCGTCCACGCCCGCTTCCCGCCAGGAGAACTGACCCATGGCCTACCAGCCCGACCGCTTCGACGAGGTCCCCGAGTACACGGACCAGCGCGGCGCGCACCGCGAGTCCTTCGCCGCTGCCGGCGCGACCGCCGCGGGCGGGGGTCGCCGCCTGAGCCCGCTGCTCTGGGTGGCCGGCCTCGTCCTGCTCGCCGGCCTGTTCGTGGGCGTCGTCCTGCCGTGGCTCACCGGCGACCGCTCCGAGCCCGTCGCCGCCGAGAGCTCGACGACGGCCCCGGCTGCCGCGCCGTCGACGTCGGCGTCGTCCGTGTCCTCCTCGGCGTCCTCCGCGTCGGCGTCGACTGCGTCCGCGACCGAGTCCGCCACCCCGTCCGAGGACGCGGCGGAGGCGTCCCGTTCCGCGGCCGCGGCCGAGTCCTCGCGGGCGGCGCAGGAGGCGGCTGCCGCCGAGGCCGCCGAGTCGTCCCAGGCTGCCGCGTCGTCCCGGGCCGCCGCGGAGGCACAGGCGGCGGAGGCCTCGCGTTCCGAGGCCGCCGCGCAGTCCGCAGAGGCGTCCCGGTCGGCGGCGGCCGTCCAGGCGGCGGAGTCCTCGCGCGCCGCCGCGTCCCGTTCGGCCGCCGCGGCGGAGGCCTCGCGCTCGCAGTCCGCGGCCGCGTCGAGCTCCCGTGCGGCCGCGCAGTCTGCGGCCGCGTCGAGCTCTCGTGCGGCCGCGCAGTCTGCGGCCGCGTCGAGCTCTCGTGCAGCCGCGCAGTCCGCGGCCGTGCGCGGCACCCACGTCACCGTGTACAACGCGACCCGCACCCAGGGCCTCGCCGCCTCCTACGCGCAGCGGCTCACGGGCGCCGGCTACACCTCGGTGGACGCGAAGAACTGGAGCGGCTACGGCATCCAGTCCTCCACCGTCCTGTACAACGGCTCGGCCAACAAGGCCGCCGCCGAGGCGGTCGGCAAGGAGCTCGGCTTCCCGGTCATGCAGACCCCGAACCTGCAGGTGAACGGCGTCGCGGTGGTCGTCACCGGCTGATCCGCCCGTCGTGCGGCCGTGTCGGCCGCGCGCCCTTTCCGGCCCCCGGCGGGGCGCCTTCCGAGGCGTTCTGCCGGGGGCCGTCCGCCGTCCGCGGAAGGGCGGGCCCCGCACCGCAGACCTTTTGCACTCTCCCGGTGCGAGTGCTCATAATGGGGTTAGCACTCCGAAGGCGCGACTGCCAGCCGTACCCCGGCCGGTCCGGCGCCGTGGAGGAGGACCTGTCCACCGGTGAGGCCCCCAGGGGCCGTCCGTCGCGGGCATCGGCGCGGGTCAGCCACCAGCAGTAGGAAGCCGACGTCCAGAAAGGACCTGCACATGGCCAAGACCATCGCATTCGACGAAGAGGCCCGCCGCGGCCTGGAGAAGGGCCTGAACACCCTGGCCGACGCCGTGAAGGTGACCCTCGGCCCCCGCGGCCGCAACGTGGTGCTGGAGAAGAAGTGGGGCGCTCCCACCATCACCAACGACGGCGTCTCCATCGCCAAGGAGATCGAGCTCGAGGACCCGTACGAGAAGATCGGCGCGGAGCTCGTCAAGGAGGTCGCCAAGAAGACCGACGACGTCGCCGGCGACGGCACCACCACCGCCACCGTGCTGGCCCAGGCGCTGGTCCGCGAGGGCCTGCGCAACGTGGCCGCGGGCGCCGACCCGCTGTCGCTGAAGCGCGGCATCGAGAAGGCCGTGGAGGCCGTCACCTCCGAGCTGCTCTCCGCCTCCCGCGAGATCGAGACCAAGGACCAGATCGCGGCCACCGCCTCGATCTCCGCCGCGGACAAGCAGATCGGCTCCCTCATCGCCGAGGCCCTGGACAAGGTCGGCAAGGAGGGCGTCATCACCGTCGAGGAGTCCAACACCTTCGGCCTCGAGCTCGAGCTCACCGAGGGCATGCGCTTCGACAAGGGCTACATCTCCGGTTACTTCGTGACCGACGCGGACCGCCAGGAGGCCGTCCTCGAGGATCCCTACATCCTCATCGTCAACTCGAAGATCTCCTCCGTGAAGGACATGGTGGCGATCCTCGAGAAGGTCATGCAGTCGGGCAAGCCGCTGCTGATCATCGCCGAGGACGTCGAGGGCGAGGCCCTGGCCACCCTCGTGGTCAACAAGATCCGCGGTACCTTCAAGTCCGTGGCCGTGAAGGCCCCGGGCTTCGGCGACCGCCGCAAGGCCATGCTCGCCGACATCGCCATCCTCACCGGCGGCCAGGTCATCTCCTCCGAGGTGGGCCTGTCCCTGGAGAACGCGACCCTCGACCTGCTGGGCACCGCCCGCAAGGTGGTCATCACCAAGGACGAGACCACCATCGTGGAGGGCGCCGGCGACGCCGAGCAGATCGCCGGCCGCGTGGCCCAGATCCGCTCCGAGATCGAGAACACCGACTCGGACTACGACCGCGAGAAGCTGCAGGAGCGCCTCGCCAAGCTGGCCGGCGGCGTGGCCGTCATCAAGGCCGGCGCGGCCACCGAGGTGGAGCTCAAGGAGCGCAAGCACCGCATCGAGGACGCCGTGCGCAACGCCAAGGCCGCGGTGGAGGAGGGCATCGTCGCCGGCGGCGGCGTCGCCCTGATCCAGGCCGGCGCCAAGGCGTTCGGCGGCCTGCAGCTCGAGGGCGACGAGGCCACCGGCGCGAACATCGTCAAGGTCGCCATCGAGGCCCCGCTGAAGCAGATCGCCCTCAACGCCGGCCTGGAGCCCGGCGTCGTGGCCGACAAGGTCAAGACCCTCGACGACGGCCACGGCCTGAACGCCGCCACCGGCGAGTACGAGGACCTGCTGGCCGCCGGCATCAACGACCCGGTGAAGGTGACCCGCTCGGCCCTGCAGAACGCCGCGTCCATCGCGGGCCTGTTCCTGACCACCGAGGCCGTCGTCGCGGACAAGCCCGAGAAGGCCGCCGCCGGCGCCGAGGGCATGGACCCGATGGGCGGCATGGGCGGCATGATGTGATCAGCCGCTGAGCCGGCCCGGCCCGTTCGGGCGCCCAGCCTGCGAGGCCCGCCTCCCCGCCCGGGAGGCGGGCCTCGCCGCGTCCCGGGTCAGCACCGGGGCGCCCCGCTCAGGCCGACAGCGCGGCCCGTTCCGCCGCCAGGTTGCGGCGGGCGGCGGCCTCCCAGCGTGCTCGGCCGGGCGCGGTCCGATACAGCCGCTCGGCGTCCAGCAGGGCGTCCAGCACCTTGCTGCGACCGCGGACCCAGTCCGCGTCGGACACGTGCGCGTAGTCCCGCCGCACCGCGGCCACGTAGCGGGCGTAGGCCTCGGGGGAGCGGCCGAGGACCTCGAGGTCCGCGTCCGAGAGCACCGCCCCGGCCGCGTCGTGCGGGGCGGGGTCGTGGGCGGCGGTGAGCAGCACGAGGCGCGCCACCTCGTCGACGACGTCGGCCGGCACGGCCAGCCGCGGAGCGGTGAGCACGTCCCGGGCCAGGGCGGCCGAGTCCGCCTCGTCCTGGCCGGCGGGCGCGGTGGGGTCCCCGGCGTAGACGGCGTCGTGGAACCACGCGGCCAGGCGGACCGCCCGCGGATCCGTCCCGGTCTCTGCCCCCGCCCGCTCGAGCAGGTCCACGGACTCGAGCACCGCGAGCAGGTGGGCCGGGTCGTGGTAGTGCCGATGCGGCTCCGCCCAGCGGGCCAGCAGGTCGTGTCCCGCCGTCGTCACCGCGTCCGGGCTCGCCGCCGTGCCCTCGAACAGCCGCGCCCAGCGTCGGGCGAGGACCACGTCCCGCTTCTCGGCGCGGCTCCGGGCGGGCACGCGCAGCCCCGAGGCGGCGAGCCGGCGCACCAGCTCCCGTCCGGTGACGGGCACCGCCCCGCGGGCCACGAGCTCGGCACGTCGGTGCGCGGGCACGTCGTAGTGGTCCCGGTCGAAGGCCCGCTCCGAGAGCCCCGCCGCCCGCGCGAACGCGTGGAGCTCCTCGAGGGAGGCATCGGAGACGAGGTGGGAGAACACGGTGCCGTGGGCGGGCCACGCGGGCGGGTCGATCAGGACGGTCATGCCCCCACTCTAGGAAGCACGGACCGGGGCGCGGCCGGCCGGCCGCACCCCGGACCGTTCCGGGCGCTCAGAACCGGAACATCGCGGCGTTGGCGGTCTCGGCGTCCTGGTACTGGGTGGCGGCGGCGTCCATCGCGCGGCGGATGCCCGCCAGGGACTCCTCCACGCGCTGCTGGGTGGCGCGCCACTCGGTGAGCACGCCCTGGAAGTTCGCGGCCGCCTGGCCGCGCCAGGTGTCCTGCAGCTGGCGCAGGTTGGCCTCCATGGTGCTCACCTCCGCCTGGAGGCGGCCGATGGAGCCCTCCACCGCCCCGCTCTTGGCCCGCAGGTCCTCGACGTCGATCTGCACGATGCTCATGTGACTGTCCCCTCTGATGAGTGCTGATGGGCGGCGGGTGCCGCCGGGCACCACGCTAGGGACGCGCGTCGCGCCCGGCCGCCGGGTCGTCCTCGCCTGGGGACGGGACGCTGGCCTCGGGCGCCTGTGCAGGAGCAGAAGCCCGACGGCGGCGCTCGGCCGAGGCACGACGGAACCGCTCCGCCGCCCGCAGCAGGCGGCTGCTCCGGGCGGCGTCCGCGGCGCTGGCGCCGGCTCCTGACGGCGCGGTCAGGGCGAGGGGGCCGCTGGGCGGACCGGCCGCGTCGTCGTCGGTGTCCCGTGCGGACGGGCGCTCGTCCTCGACGTCCTCGTCCGCCTCGTCCTCGAACGGCGCCCACGGCAGGTGGACGGAGAAGGTGGCGCCGCCGCCCTCGGTCTCCAGCAGCCGGACGGAGCCGCCGTGCTGGGCCACGATCGCCGCGACGATGGCCAGGCCGAGCCCCGTGCCGCCCGTCTCGCGGTGCCGGGAGGTGTCCGCGCGGTAGAACCGCTCGAAGATGCGGGCGCGGTCCTCCTCGGACACGCCCGGCCCGTGGTCACGGATCTCGATCACGGAGCTGCGGCCCGCGCCGTCCGCCCCGGCCTGGCCGCCGAGGTGGTCGACGGTGCCGACCGCGATCTCGATGGGGGTGCCGGCGGGGGTGTAGCGCAGGGCGTTGGCCATGAGGTTCACCACCACCTGGCGCATCCGGTTCTCGTCGCCGAGGATGGGCGCCGGGGCCGCCCGGTCGCCGTCGGGGCCCACGAGGGTGACCTTGCGGTCCGGGGCGTTCACGGAGGCGTCCATCATGGAGTCCATCGCGAGGATGAGCAGGTCCACCGGGGCGTGCTCGAGGGGGCGCTGCTCGTCGAGGCGGGCCAGGGTGAGCAGGTCCTCCACGAGGCGGGTCATGCGGGTGGCCTCGGACTCGATGCGCTGCATGGCGGCGGCGACGTCCTCCTCCTCGCGCAGCCCGCCGTGCCGGTACAGCTCGGAGAATCCGCGGATGGTGACCAGGGGGGTGCGCAGCTCGTGGGAGGCGTCCTGCACGAATCGGCGCATCTTGTCCTCGGAGATCTCCTTGTCCCGGAACGCGGACTCGATGTGCGCGAGCATGGCGTTGAGGGAGCGGGAGAGCCGGCCCACCTCGGTGTCGGGCGCCGCGCTCTCCACGCGCTGGCTCAGGTCGCCGGCGGCGATCTTGGCGGCGGTGCGCTCCACGCGGTTCAGGGTGCGGAACGCGCGCTGGACCGCCAGGTTGGCCACGATCACGGTGCCCGCCGTCGCGAGCAGGCCGATGGTCACGACGATTGAGGTGACGCGCTCGACGGAGGAGGTCACGCTCTGCAGGGGCAGGGCCACGGCCATGGTGCCGTCGCCGCTGCTGAGCCCGTACAGCTGCACGCGCCAGCCGCTCGAGTCCGGCTGTGTGCCGGGCACCTCGAAGGAGGCGGAGCCGCGCTCGAGGGCCTCGGCCGGGGTGATGTCCGGCAGGGCCGGCTCGTCCGCGTCCGGCATCACCGGGGTCTGGACGACCCGCGCGCCCTCGTTGTCCCACACGACGCCGTAGAAGCGCAGGATGGGCAGCTGCGGCATGTAGTACTCACCGGTCTGGGCGACGTTGGCCAGGTACATCGAGACGGTGTCCCGGTTGGCGGCCATGTCCTCGTCCAGCTGGCGCACCGCCTCCTGGCGGAACAGCGCCGCGGTCGCCAGGGCGGTGACGGCGACCAGGGCCAGCATGAGCGCCGCGATCATCACGACCAGCTTGGTGCGCAGGGACTGCCCCTGCCACGTGCCCCTCAGCCAGGCGCGCGGATGGCGGACGTGGGCCGCCGCGGCGTCGAGCCGCGCACGCACGTCAGCGCTTGTCCGCGGTGCGGAGCATGTAGCCGACGCCGCGCTTGGTGTGGATCATCTTCTCGCGGCCGCCGACGTCGATCTTGCGGCGCAGGTAGGAGATGTAGGACTCGACGATCGAGGCGTCCCCGTTGAAGTCGTACTCCCACACGTGGTCCAGGATCTGGGCCTTCGAGAGCACCCGGTTCGGGTTCATCATGAGGTAGCGCAGCAGCTTGAACTCGGTGGGGGAGAGGTCCACGACCTCGCCGCCGCGGCGGACCTCGTGCGCGTCGTCGTCGAGCTCGAGGTCGTCCACGCGCAGCACCGCCGCGTCGTCGTCGAGGGAGGCGGTGCGGCGCAGCACGGCGCGGATGCGGGCGACCACCTCGTCGAGGGAGAACGGCTTGGTCACGTAGTCGTCGCCGCCGACCGTCAGGCCGGTGATCTTGTCCTCGGTGCCGTCCCGCGCGGTGAGGAACACGACGGGGAAGTGACGGCCGGCGGAGCGCAGGCGGCGGGTCACGGTGAAGCCGTCCATGTCCGGGAGCATCACGTCCAGCACGGCCAGGTCCGGCTGGAACTCCTCGGCGGCGTCCAGGGCCTCCCGGCCGTTGGCCGCGGCCGTGACCTCGAAGCCGGCGTAGCGCAGGGATGTGGAGAGCAGCTCGCGGATGTTGGGCTCGTCGTCCACCACCAGGAGGCGTGCTTCGGGGTTCTGAGGCTGCATGGGACCCAGTCAACCGCTCCGACCTGGGAACACCCTGAAAGGGCGCTGGATGTCGCGGGGCGTCTTGGGCTCGGCGCCTCAGCGGCGCGAGCGCCGGACGGCGCCCAGCACGACGTGCAGCAGCATCAGGCCGAAGCCGACGGGCAGGCCGAACAGCGCGAGCGCGAACAGCGCCGGGGACGCCGGCCACGCCAGGAAGTACGCGACCAGCAGGGCCACCAGGGCCAGAGCGGACACCGCCGTCACGGCCACGCCCAGCACCAGGACGACGCCACGACCGCCCCGGTGATCGGCGGGGTCGGCGGCGGGCGCGGAGGCGGGGAGGGTGGAGGTCCGAGGCATGCCCGCCACTCTAGTCGGGCTATCCTGGGAGGTCATTGACGACCACGTCCTCCGCCGTCCCCTCCGGGCGCACGGCCAGGCTGGTCCCACCGATGCCGCGGCGCACCGCCACGCCGGTGCCGGACCCCGCCGACCCGAGACGAGAGCACGGCCGCCCCTGCGGCGCCGGCCCGACGCGGTGGACCCACATGACGAGGAGCAGGTGACGCACATGCCCACCGGGCGCATCAAGTTCTACGACTCGACCAAGGGCTTCGGGTTCGCCCAGACGGACGAGGGCGAGGAGGTCCACGTGCCCGCCTCGGCCCTGCCGGCCGGGGTGACCGAGCTGCGCGGAGGCACCCGCGTGGAGTTCGGCGTGGCCGAGGGCCGCCGCGGCAAGCAGGCGCTCTCGCTGCGCGTGCTCGACGCCGCACCCTCGGTGGTCCGCAACCACCGACCCGGCGCCACCGAGATGGCCGTCCTCATGGAGGACCTCATCACGTGGCTGGACCAGACCTCCAACGGCCTGCGCCGCGGCCGCTACCCCCAGCGCGCCCAGGCGCAGAAGATGGCACAGGTGCTGCGCCGTGTCGCCGACGATCTGGAGGCCTGAGCCATGACCACCCACGACGACGCCCCGCGTATCGACCACCGGAGCCCCGACGCCGAGCCCGCGCCCGCCGAGGAGAGGCCGGCCGCGCCGCCCGCGCGTCGCCGGGCCCCCCGCCGCGACGAGCTGCTCGCCGCCGCCGTGGACGCCGCCCGCGCGGGGCTGGCCGGGCTGGCCGCCCCGGACGAGGTGGGGGAGCACGTGGACGTGCTCGTGGACGACGACCGGCTCCTGACGCACCGCTTCGCGTGCCGCATGCCCGGCTACGCGGGCTGGCTCTGGTACGTGACGATCGCCCGGGCCCCACGCGCCAGGCAGGTCACCGTGTGCGAGACCGGCCTCATGGCGGGGGAGGGTTCGCTCGTGGCGCCCCCGTGGGTGCCGTACGCCGAGCGCGTGAACGAGGAGGAACGCGAGCGGCTCAAGGCCGTGGCCGAGGGCCGCGTGCCCGGCTCCCCGGCGCCCGAGGCCGCGCCGGACGACGCCGCCCAGACGGCACCCGAGCCCGCGGCGGCCGACCGCGGCTGAGCCGGCGCACCCCGGCGGCTCAGGCCAGGCGCTCGACCACGTGGTCGATGCAGCGCAGCAGCGCCGCGACGTCCTCGGGCTCGGTCGCGGCGAAGGTCGCGATCCGCAGCTGGTTCCGGCCGAGCTTGCGGTAGGGCTCCACGTCCACCACGCCGTTCGCGCGCAGGGCCTGGGCGACCGCCGCCGCGTCGACGTCGTCGGAGAAGTCGACGGTGCAGACCACGGCGGAGCGGTCCTCGGGCCGGGCCACAAACGGCGTGGCGAACGACGACGCCTCGGCCCACGCGTACACGCGCGAGGAGGAGTCGGCGGTGCGGGCGGTCATCGCGTCCAGCCCGCCCTGGCCGTTCATCCAGCGCAGCTGCGCGTCCAGCATGACGAGCGTGGCCAGCGCGGGCGTGTTGTAGGTCTGGTCCTTGAGGGAGTTCTCCACGGCCGTGGCCAGGTCCAGGAACGCCGGGATCCAGCGGCCGGACTCCTTGATCTCCGCGACCCGCGCCAGGGCCCGCGGGGAGAACAGCGCGAGCCACAGACCGCCGTCGGACGCGAAGTTCTTCTGCGGCGCGAAGTAGTACACGTCCGCCTCGGACACGTCCACCGGCAGGCCGCCCGCGGCCGAGGTGGCGTCGACGACGACCAGCGCGTCCTCGTCGATGCCCGCGGGGCGGACGACGGGCGCCATCACGCCGGTGGAGGTCTCGTTGTGCGGCCACGCGTACACGTCGACCCCGGCCACGGCCTCCGGCTCGGGGCGGGTGCCCGGCTCGGAGGTGCGGATGTCCGACGGCGCCAGGAACGGCGCCTGGTCGGTGGCCTTGGCGAACTTCGAGCCGAACTCGCCGAAGCTCAGATGCTGGGCGCGCTCGCGGACCAGGCTGAAGGCGGCCGCGTCCCAGAACGCGGTGGAGCCGCCGACGCCGAGGATCACCTCGTAGCCCTCCGGCGCCGAGAACAGCTCGGCGACGCCCGACCGGACGCTCGCCACCAGGTCCTTGACCGGCTTCTGACGGTGCGACGTGCCGAGCAGCCCGGCTGCGTCCTGGAGCGCGCTCAGCTGCTCGGGGCGGACCTTGGAGGGGCCGGCGCCGAAGCGGCCGTCGGCCGGCAGCAGGTCCTGGGGGATGGTGATCTCGGCGGGGGAGGTCATGCGTGCTCCTGACGCTTCGGGGTCGCGGGTCGCGCCCATTCTCCCGCGCCCGGGACCACCGGCCGTCCACGTGACTCACGCCTCGCTAGGATGTCCGGGACGAAGAGCCCGAGGGAAGAGGACGTGCCATGACGGATCTGATCGACACCACCGAGATGTACCTGCGCACGATCCTCGAGCTCGAGGAGGAGGGCATCCCCCCGCTGCGCGCCCGCATCGTCGAGCGTCTGGAGCACTCCGGCCCCACCGTCTCCCAGACCGTGGCCCGCATGGAGCGGGACGGGCTGGTGCACGTGGGCGCGGACCGTCGGCTGGAGCTGACCGTGGCGGGCCGCGAGCGGGCCGTGTCCGTGCTGCGCAAGCACCGCCTGGCCGAGCGCCTGCTCGCGGACGTGATCGGCCTCGAGTGGGAGCTCGTCCACGAGGAGGCCTGCCGCTGGGAGCACGTGATGAGCGACCAGGTGGAGCGCCGCCTGCTCACGCTCCTGGAGAACCCCACCGAGACCCCCTACGGCACCCCGATCCCGCCCCGGCCCGAGCAGGCCTCCGCCGAGGACTGGAGCCGCGACATGGGCCTGGCGGGCGCCCGGCTCTCCGAGGAGGCCGCCACCGCCGGCCGGTTCCGCGTCCGCGGGCTGGCCGAGGGCGTGCAGACCGACCCCGAGCTGCTGGCCCAGCTGGCCGGCGCCGGCGTGACCCCCGGCCGTGTGGTGCGTGCCGAGGCCGCCCGCGACGCCGGGTACATCCGGGTCGAGGGCGAGGCGGAGGACGGCGCGGCCGCGGACGGCGGGGCCCTCGAGCTGGCCGAGGCCACGGCCGCGCACGTGTGGGTCGAGCGTCTCGACGGCTGAGGCGCGGCGCGCCGTCGTCGTGCGTGACGGGGGCGTGATGGCCCGGTGACGGGCCGGTGAACCTCTTCCGCCGCCGCAGGCGACACGCGGCGCGCCGATGCACCCGCGTCTAGCGTGGGGACACGACGCCCCTGTGTCCCCACGCTTCCGAGGCCCCCGATGCGCACACTCGTCCTCAACGCCGGCTACGAACCCCTCTCGGTCGTCTCCGACCGCCGGGCGCTGCTGCTCGTGGCCACCGGCAAGGCGAGCGTGCTCGAGGACGCCGGTGACCCGATGCGCAGCCCCACCCGCGCGTGGGGCCGGCCCCTCGTGATCCTGCTGCACCAGTACATCCGGGTGCCCCACACGGACGCGGCCCCGGTCTCCCGCAAGGGCGTGCTGCGCCGGGACGGACACCGCTGCGCCTACTGCGGCGCCCACGCCACCACCGTGGACCACGTGCGGCCGCGCTCGCGGGGCGGCGAGAACTCGTGGGAGAACCTCGTGGCCTGCTGCCTGCGCTGCAACGGGGCGAAGGCGGACCGCTCGCTCGAGGCCCTGGGCTGGCGGCTGCGGGTGGAGCCGGTGCGCCCGCGCGGGGCCCAGTGGCGGATCCGCGAGCTGGAGCGGCCCGCCGAAGCGTGGCGGGACTACCTGCGCCTGGCGGCCTGACGCCGGAAGCGGAATCGCGCCCGCCCGTGCCCGGCGGTTCCTAGACTCTCCAACGGTCGAGAGAGCGGAGGGGCCCATGAGCATGGAGTCGGCGGCACGGATGTCCATGATGCGGATGACCCGCGGGCAGTCCGACGCCCAGCAGAGCCTCGCCCGCGGCACGGTGCGCCGGACCATCGCGTTCGCGGGCCGGTACCGCACCCGCCTGATCGTGTTCGTCGCGGCGTCCATCGTGGGCGCGGTGCTCGGCGTGGCCTCGCCCGTGCTGGCCGGCGACGTCGTCAACGCGATCACCGGCGGCGCGGACCGCGGGCTCGTGGTGCGGCTGGCCCTGCTGATCGCCCTCGTGGCCGTGCTCGACGCGGCGCTGTCCGTGTTCACCAAATGGCTCTCCGCCGGGCTGGGGGAACGCGTCATCTACGACCTGCGCACCGCCGTGTTCGACCACGTGCAGCGCATGCCGGTGGCGTTCTTCCAGCGCACCCGCACCGGCGCGCTCGTCTCACGCCTGAACAACGACGTGATCGGGGCGCAGTCGGCGATCTCGCGGACCCTCTCCGGCGTCGTCGCGAACGTGGTGTCCGTGGCGCTGACCCTGGGCGTCATGGTGGCCACCAGCTGGCAGGTCACCGTCCTGTCCCTCGTGATGCTGCCGCTGTTCCTGGTGCCGGCCCGGGCGGTCGGCTCGAAGCTGGCGGACCTGTCCCGCGAACGGGCCGGGCACAACGCGGCCATGGGCGACCAGATGACCGAGCGGTTCTCCGCTCCCGGCGCCACACTCATCAAGCTCTTCGGCCGCCCCGCCGCCGAGTCCGCCGAGTTCGCCCGCCGCGCGGACCGCGTGCGCGCCACCGGCGTGGACATCTCCGTGCGCCAGGCCGTCTTCACCACGCTGCTCACCCTGGTCTCCGCGCTCGCGCTCGCGGCCGTGTACGGCGTGGGCGGGCTCCAGGCGATCGCGGGCACCCTCGACGCCGGCGACGTCGTCACCCTCGCCCTGCTGCTGACCCGCCTGTACGCCCCCCTGACCGCGCTGGCGAACGCCCGCGTGGAGATCATGAGCGCGCTCGTGAGCTTCGAGCGCGTGTTCGAGGTCCTGGACCTGGAGCCGCTCATCACGGAGCCCGCGCGGCCCGCGGCCCTGCCGGAGGGGCCCCTGTCCGTGCGGCTGCGGGACGTGCGCTTCGCCTACCCCACCGCGGAGCAGGTGTCCCTGGCCTCCCTCGAGGAGGTCGCCGTGCTGGACACGCGCGGCGGCGAGGAGGTGCTGCACGGGATCGACGTGGCCGTGCCCGCCGGGGCCACCGTGGCCCTCGTGGGCTCTTCGGGTGCGGGCAAGTCCACCATAGCCTCGCTCGTCACGCGCCTGCACGACGTCACCTCCGGCGCCGTCGAGATCGGCGGCGTGGACGTGCGGGACCTCGCGTTCGCGGACCTGCAGCGGGCCGTGGGCATGGTGACCCAGGACGGCCACCTCTTCCACGAGACCGTGCGCGCCAACCTGACGCTGGCCCGCCCCGACGCGACGGACGAGCAGCTGTGGGACGCCGTCGAGCGGGCCCGCCTGCGCCCCGTGGTCGAGGCGCTGCCGGACGGGCTGGACACCGTGGTCGGCGAGCGCGGCTACCGCCTCTCCGGCGGCGAGCGGCAGCGCATGACGATCGCGCGGCTGCTGCTGGCGGCTCCGCGCGTCGTGGTGCTGGACGAGGCGACGGCGGCGCTGGACTCCACCAACGAACGCGCCATCCAGGAGGCGCTGGGGGAGGCGCTGGCCGGGCGGACCGCGATCGTGATCGCGCACCGGCTCTCCACCGTGCGCAGCGCGGACGAGATCCTCGTGGTCGAGGCCGGGCGGATCGTGGAGCGCGGCACGCACGCCGCGCTGCTCGCGGCGGGCGGGCGGTATGCGGAGCTCTACACCACGCAGTTCGCCGACGCGGAATGAGGCGGCGACCGGACCGGCCGCCCAGGTGCCCCAGGCCGGAATCGAACCGACGGCCTACCCTTTAGGAGAGGGTCGCTCTATCCAACTGAGCTACTGGGGCGCGGACCGTGCGTCGGTCCGGTGAGCGAGTCTAGCCGAGCCCTTCAGGCCGCCCGCGTGGCGCGACCACGACGGCGCCGCCCGGCCCACAGCATCACGGCCACCGCCAGCGCGAGCAGCGCCAGCAGGACCCAGCGGGTCAGCGTCAGGGCGGCGGCCAGGCCGGTGCCCGGGCCGCCGGCGGCGATCGCCTGCTCGATCGCGATGTTCTCGCAGATGTCCACGACCGCGAACAGCACGCCCAGCCCGAAGACGGCCCACTTGGCGCCGACGGGACGCAGGCGCCATGCGCCGACCGCGGTGACCGTCAGTGCCACGGCGATCGGGAAGATCACGCCGGCCGTCTTGTGCACCCAGTTCAGCTGGCCGCGGGCGTCCTCGTCCATGACCGCGGAGAGCGCGCGGATGTGGTCCTGCCCGTAGAACAGCAGGGAGTCCGGCATCGCCAGGCCGCCGCTGAGCTGGGTCATCTGCTGCAGCACCAGCAGATGGAGGTACGCGCCCACGAGCAGGGTGGTCACGATCAGCGCGCTCACCGGGATCGCCGGGCTGCCCTCGCGCTCAGCGGCCGCGGCGAGGTCCTCACGGACGTTGACGTCCCGCAGCGTGGGACGGGAGCGCGGGGACTCGGCGACCGGGCGCGCGGCGGGCCGCGACGGGCGCGGACGGGACTTGCGAGACTTCTGGGACACGGGGCACCTCCGCGGTCCATCCTCCCAGACCGGCCGAGCCGGTCCGGTCCCGCCCAGCCCCGCCCAGCCCAGCTCACTTTCGAACGTGAAATCGGGGTCATGGGAACTTTCGAACGCGAGATAGGCCCCACATCACGTTCGAAAGTGCGGGTGGGGGCGAGTCCGGGGCGGCTCAGTCCGCGTGGCGAGGCCGCGGGCGGGGGACCTGGGCGGGTGCGTCGGACGCCGGCTCGGTGGCCGGGGCCGGCCCCGCGGTGGACTGCGGCTCGGACGCCGGCTCGACGACCGGCAGGGGCGCCGTCGTCGGGGCGGGCTCGGCGGTCTGCGCCGGCACGGCGTCGGCCGCCTCCGGGACCGCTGCCCGGGTGCGTGGCCGCTCCCGGCCGCGTCCCGCCGTCGGGAACTCGAAGAGCCAGCGCACCCGTCGGTAGCCGAGCGCGAGGGCGAGCGGGACGAGGAACGTGAACGACGCGATGGCCACGTAGAAGTCGACCGGGCGGACCGCGGCGAGGTCGCGGAAGGCCGCCACCGCCAGGATCAGCACCGGCATGTGGGCGACGTAGAGGACCATCGAGCGGCGGCCGCAGAACTCGAGGAACGGCAGACGGGGCAGGCGCGGGCCGAGCCACAGCACCACGAGGATCCCCGGCAGAGCAGCGAACACGGACCAGGGCTGGCGCTCCGCCACCACGAGCGCGCCGGTGCGCGTGGCCGTCACGGTGAGCACCATCAGGATCACCGCGATCACACCCAGGGCGGCCGGCGCCGTGCGGATCCGGGGGAGCAGTCGCGCGGACGCGGCACCGAGGAAGAAGTACACACCCCAGTACAGGGGACGCACCCAGTCGCGGGGGCCGCTGACGAACTCCAGGAGCAGCACGAAGAGGACGGCCGCGACCACCAGCGCCGGGACACGGCGGATCACCGGGCCGATGAGATAGCAGAGCATGAGCACCCACAGGAACCACAGGTGCCACGCGCCACCGCGCCAGAACTCGCCGGACAGCAGGGACCCGGGCCTGCCCGTGGCCAGCGCCAGCACGACCATCCAGACGAGGAACGGCCACAGGATCCGCTCCGCCTTGCCGCGGTAGTACGTGCCCAGCGGCTTGGACACGGAGCGGGGCAGCAGGACGCCGGACAGGAACACGAGCATCGGCATCCGCCACGACTGGAACACCTGCACCACGTTCGCGAACGCCACGGAGCTGAAGGTCGCGTCGAGGCCCTGCGGCATCGTGTAGGTGTGGGTGAACATCACCAGCAGCACGGCGAATCCGCGCATCGCGTCCATCCAGGTCATCCGGCTGGGGGTGGACCCGTGGGACATGGGCGGGGTCGGCGTGGTGGACATGGCGGCTCCGGGGTGACGTGGCGGGGCAGGGGAAGGAGGCTCCGCCGCCACATCGCGCGGAACGCCCAGAAGACCATAGCGGGCCGTTCGATTCCCGCCGGTTTTCGAACGTGGAATCGGGGTCTTGGGGACTTTCGAACGCGAGATAGGCCCCACATCACGTTCGAAAGTGCGGGTGGGGTGGGGCGGGGCGGCGCGGTGGGGGATGGCGACGACGGCGCCCCCTGTCGCGTCCGGGGCCGCGCCTAGACTGGGTCCGCCATGGCTGACCTCTTCTCCGCGCTCGGACGCACGCCCCTGAACCTCGACCGGACCCGCCGCCCCGCGGACCCGGAGACCGCCCTGCCCGGGCTCGTGCCCCCGGCCGTCACGCGCGCGGCCGCGGACCCCGAGGCCTGGGGCGAGGACGCCCGCCCGGCCGCTCCGGCGCACACTCCCGAGTCGCTCGTGGCGGGGCTCAACCCGCAGCAGGCCGCCGCGGTGACCCACACGGGGGCGCCGCTGCTGATCGTGGCGGGCGCCGGCTCGGGCAAGACCCGGGTGCTGACCCACCGCATCGCGTGGCTGCTCGCCACCGGCCGGGCGCGGCCGCACGAGATCCTCGCCATCACCTTCACGAACAAGGCCGCCGCGGAGATGCGCGAGCGCGTGGCCGGGCTGATCGGTCCCACCGCCCAGCGGATGTGGATCTCCACGTTCCATTCCTCCGCCGTGCGGCTGCTGCGCAACGAGGCCGCCAACATCGGGCTGAAGTCCACGTTCACCATCTACGACTCGGCGGACAGCCTGCGCCTGGTCACCACCGTCGCCAAGCAGCACGAGCTGGACCCGAAGCGCTTCGCGCCCAAGGCCCTGCTGAACCGCATCAGCTCCCTGAAGAACGAGCTCGTGGAGGCGGACGACTACGCCGCCACCGTGGCCGAGGGGGACCCGTGGGGCCGCGCCGTCGCCGCCGTCTACCGGGACTACACGGCCCGCCTGCGCCAGGCCAACGCCCTGGACTTCGACGACCTGATCGGCATGACGGTCCACATGTTCGAGGCGTTCCCGCGCGTGCTGGACAACTACCGCCGCCGGTTCCGCCACGTCCTCGTGGACGAGTACCAGGACACCAACCACGCACAGTACCGCCTGATCCGGCTCCTCGCCGGCCCGGCGGGCGACCCCGAGGGCGTGGAGACCCCCGGCGGCGAGCTGACCGTCGTCGGCGACTCGGACCAGTCCATCTACGCGTTCCGCGGCGCGGACATCCGCAACATCGTCGAGTTCGAGCAGGACTTCACGGACGCCGTCACCATCAAGCTCGAGCAGAACTACCGCTCCACGCAGACCATCCTGGACGCCGCCAACGCGGTGATCGAGCGCAACCCGGACCGCCGCCCCAAGCGCCTGTGGACGGCCGAGGGGGAGGGCCCGGCGATCGTCGGCTACGCCGCGGAGAACGAGTCCGCCGAAGCGGAGTGGATCGCCACCACCATCGACCGGCTGCAGGACGAGGACGGGATCCGCCCGGCCGACGTCGCCGTGTTCTACCGGACCAACGCGCAGTCCCGCGCGCTCGAGGAGCGGCTGGTGACGCGCGGCATCCCGTACCGGGTCATCGGCGGCACGCGCTTCTACGACCGCAAGGAGATCAAGGACGCGCTCGCCTACCTGCGGGTGATCGTCAACCCCGACGACGACGTCAACGTGCGCCGCATCCTCAACGAGCCCAAACGGGGCATCGGGGACCGGGCCGAGGGCGCCATCGCCGCGTGGGCCGAGCGCAACCGCTCCACGTTCTCCGCGGCCCTGCGCGACGCCGAGAACGCCCCCGGCATGGCCGCCCGCTCGCTCAAGGCCGTCCGCGGCTTCGTGCAGATGATGGACGACCTCGGCCAGGTCGCCGAGTCCGCCGGCCCGGCCACCGTCCTGGAGGCCGTCCTCGAGCAGTCCGGGATGCTGGCCGCCCTCCGCGAGTCCGAGGACCTGCAGGACGAGTCCCGCGCGGACAACCTCGGCGAGCTCGTCGCCGTCGTCCGCTCCTTCGAGACGACGCACCCGGACGGCACCCTGTCCGACTTCCTCGAGCAGGTGGCGCTCGTGGCGGACGCAGACCAGCTGCCCACGGCCCCGGACGTGGAGGGCGAGGCGCTCGCCGAGCAGCAGGGCCAGGTCACGCTCATGACGCTGCACACCGCCAAGGGCCTCGAGTTCCCCGTGGTGTTCCTGACGGGCATGGAGCACGGGGTGTTCCCGCACGCCCGCTCGATGACGGACGAGAAGGAGCTCGCGGAGGAGCGCCGTCTGGCCTACGTGGGCCTGACGCGCGCCCGCCGTCGCCTGTTCCTGACGCGCGCCGAGGCACGCTCGCTGTGGGGCCAGCACCAGTTCAACCCGCCCAGCCAGTTCCTCGGGGAGATCCCGGAGACGCTCATCGACTGGGAGCGGGAGGGCACCACCCGCTCGGCCGGCTCGTTGAGCCTGACCGGCGCCGGCACCTCGCGCTACGCGGGGCGGTTCGGGGGCGGCCGGCCGGCCTGGCGGTCCCGGGACGACGACGGCGCGCGACCCCAGCGCCTCACCCGCGGGGACGAGCCGGCGGACCTCACGGTGCCCTCCGGCGTGGTGCGCGGGAAGGCGCCGAGCCGGGTGCAGCCGCAGAAGGAGATCGTGGCGCTCAGCCCGGGCGACCGCGTCTCCCACGCCACGTTCGGCGAGGGGCGCGTGGACGCCGTCGCGGGCGCGGGGGACAAGACCGTCGCGACCGTCACCTTCGACGCCACCGGGGCGCAGAAGCGGCTGCTGCTGCGCTACGCCCCGCTGACGAAGGTCGAGGGCTGACGGGACCGGCCCGCCGACCCCCCGGTCGCCCCGGGGCGTGGACTACAGTGAGCCGTGGAACGCCGCCGTCCGCCGCCCCGCCGTGCCCCCGCGCCCGGCCCGGCCACGGAGGGGGCGTCGACGTCGGCCGCGCCCGCGGGCGAGGCCGGCAGACCCTGTCTTCGACCAAGAAGGACACACCACCGTGGACCTGTATGAGTACCAGGCGCGCGATCTGTTCGAGGCGCACGGCGTCCCCGTGCTGGCCGGCATCGTTGCGCAGACCCCGGACGAGGCCAAGGCGGCCGCGGAGAAGATCGGCGGCGTCACCGTCGTCAAGGCGCAGGTGAAGGTCGGCGGCCGCGGCAAGGCCGGCGGCGTGAAGGTCGCCAAGACGGCCGACGAGGCCTACGAGCACGCCAAGGCCATCCTGGGGATGGACATCAAGGGCCACACCGTGCACCAGGTCATGATCGCCCAGGGCGCCGACATCGCCGAGGAGTACTACTTCTCCGTGCTGCTGGACCGCGCCAACCGCACCTACCTGGCCATGTGCTCGGTCGAGGGCGGCATGGAGATCGAGCAGCTCGCCGAGGAGCGCCCCGAGGCCCTCGCCAAGGTGCCCGTCTCCCCGCTGACCGGCATCGACGCCGAGACCGCCCAGAAGATCGTCACCGAGGCGGGCTTCCCCGAGGAGCTGCGCGCCGACGTCGCCGAGGTCATCCAGAAGCTCTGGGAGGTCTTCGAGAAGGAGGACGCCACCCTCGTCGAGGTGAACCCGCTGGTGAAGACCGGCGACGGCACGATCCTCGCCCTGGACGGCAAGGTCTCCCTCGACGACAACGCGGCGTTCCGCCATGAGGGCCACGCCGCCCTCGTCGACGAGCGCACCGAGGACCCGCTGGAGGCCAAGGCCAAGGCCAACGGCCTCAACTACGTGAAGCTGGACGGCCAGGTAGGCGTGATCGGCAACGGCGCCGGCCTCGTGATGTCCACCCTCGACGTCGTCGCGTACGCCGGCGAGCAGCACGGCGGCGTGAAGCCGGCCAACTTCCTGGACATCGGCGGCGGCGCCAACGCCGAGGTCATGGCCAACGGCCTCGACGTCATCCTGGGCGACGAGCAGGTCAAGTCCGTGTTCGTGAACGTCTTCGGCGGCATCACCGCGTGCGACCAGGTCGCGAACGGCATCGTCAAGGCCCTCGAGATCCTGGGTGACACCGCCACCAAGCCGCTGGTCGTGCGCCTGGACGGCAATGCCGTGGAGGAGGGCCGCCGCATCCTGCAGGAGGCGAACCACCCGCTCGTCACCCTGGCCGCCACCATGGACGAGGGCGCCGACAAGGCCGCCGAGCTCGCCCACTCCGCGAACTGACCGTTCGGAAAGACTGAGGAAACAGCTATGTCGATCTACCTGAACAAGGACTCCAAGGTCATCGTCCAGGGCATCACCGGCGGTGAGGGCACCAAGCACACCCGCCTCATGCTCAAGGCCGGCACGAACATCGTGGGCGGCGTGAACGCCCGCAAGGCCGGCACCACCGTGTCCCACGAGGACAAGGACGGCAACGCCGTCGAGCTGCCCGTCTTCGGCACCGTCAAGGAGGCCATGGAGAAGACCGGTGCGGACGTGTCCGTGGCCTTCGTGCCGCCGGCCTTCGCCAAGGACGCCGCCATCGAGGCCATCGAGGCCGAGATCCCGCTGCTCGTGGTCATCACCGAGGGCATCCCGGTGCAGGACACCGCCAAGTTCTTCGCCCTGTCCCAGTCGAAGACCGGCGAGGACGGCAAGCCGAAGACCCGCATCATCGGCCCGAACTGCCCCGGCGTCATCACCCCGGGCGAGGCCCTGGCGGGCATCACCCCGGCCACCATCACCGGCTCCGGCCCCATCGGCCTCGTGTCCAAGTCCGGCACGCTGACCTACCAGATGATGTACGAGCTGCGTGACTTCGGCTTCTCCACCGCCATCGGCATCGGCGGCGACCCGATCATCGGCACCACCCACATCGACGCCCTCGAGGCGTTCGAGGCCGACCCGGACACCCAGGCCATCGTGATGATCGGCGAGATCGGCGGCGACGCCGAGGAGCGTGCGGCCGAGTTCATCAAGGCCAACGTCACCAAGCCGGTCGTCGGCTACGTGGCCGGCTTCACCGCCCCGGAGGGCAAGACCATGGGCCACGCCGGCGCCATCGTCTCCGGCTCCGCCGGCACCGCGCAGGCCAAGAAGGAGGCCCTCGAGGCCGCGGGCGTGAAGGTCGGCAAGACCCCGTCCGAGACCGCCCAGCTCATGCGGGAGATCCTGCAGGCCCAGGCCTGATCCCGCGGTGGGGGGCGCCGATGCCGGCGCTCCGCACCGGCAGGCGGATGCACCACGGCCCCTGTCCCTCGTCCTGAGGGGCAGGGGCCGTGTGCTGTGCGGGGCGGAGCAGGCGGTGGGCGCCCGTCAGCCCACGTTCGCGCCGAAGAGCAGGCCGAGCACGTACGTCACGGCAGCGGCGCCGAAGCCGATCGCGAGCTGGCGCAGGCCCCGAGCCAGCGGTGAGGAGCCGGACAGCAGCCCGACCACACCGCCGGTGAAGAGCAGGGCCACGCCCACCATCGCCGCCGCCAGGCCCAGGGCCCACAGCCCGGACATGCCGAAGATGTACGGCAGGATCGGGATGAGTGCGCCGGAGGCGAAGAACGCGAAGCTGGACAGGGAGGCGCTCCACGCCGAGCCGATCTCCGCGAAGGAGTCCGAGTGGTCCACCGGCCCCTGGGAGCCGTCGGGACGGGCGGAGAACTGCGGGTTGCAGTCGCACGTGAGATAGCCGAGGCGCTCGAGCGCGCGGTGCTCGGCGTCCTCGGGCGTCATGCCGCGGGCCAGGTAGACGAGCGTGAGCTCGTTGTGGTCCAGGTCCAGGTGCTGGGCCGCCTCGAGGGTGATCTGGGTGGGGGAGGAGGCCTCGAGCAGCTCCCGCTGGGACCGCACCGAGACGTACTCGCCGGCCGCCATGGACAGCGCGCCCGCCAGCAGGCCGGCCACGCCGGTGAACAGCACGACGGACGGCGCCACGCCCGTCGCGCCGATGCCCATCACGAGCGCCAGGTTGGAGACCAGCCCGTCGTTCATGCCGAAGACGGCGGCGCGGAAGTTGCCGGCCAGCTGCTCGCGACCCCGGGCGGCGAGGCCGCGCACGACCTCCTCGTGGATGGCCTCGTCCGCCACCATGCCCTCGGGGGCGTCCTGGTCCTCCGCGTAGGGAGTGTCCGACTCGGCGCGCTGGGCCAGGGCCAGCACGAACACGGAGCCGAAGATCCGCGCGAGCCAGCGCAGCAGGATGCGGTGCAGGGAGGGGCGCGGCGGGTTCTCGGCGTGCTCGCCCAGGAGGGCCCGCCAGTGCTGTTCGTGGCGGCGCTCGGCCTCGGCGAGGCCGAGCAGGATGTCGCGCTCCACGCCGTCCTTGCGAGCGGCGATGTCGCGGTAGATCTGGCCCTCGGCGATCTCGTCGGCGAGGTAGCGGCGCCAGCGTCGGACCTGTTCGCGGGTCGGCTCGGGACGTGCCGCGGGCGTGGCGGTGTGGGCGGGGCTCATGGGGCTCCATCGGATGGGCGGGCGGGGACGGGCGGCGCCGTCGCGGCCGGGCGCGCCCGACCGGCCAGTCTACGCCGTCGCTACCATGGCCGCATGGACGCAGCAGAGACCCCCGACGGCCCCGAGACCGCCGCCCACGACGGCGGCCGGCCGGCCTGGCAGCACCGCCTCCTGGCGGGCGGGGAGGAGCCGGACCCCCGGTTCACGCTCGCCAACGAGCGCACGTTCCTGGCCTGGGTCCGGACGGCGCTGGCGCTGCTGGCCGGCGGGGTCGCGGTGGAGGCGTTCACCGGCGCCCTCTTCGCGCCGCCGGTCCGGGTGGTGCTGAGCACGGTGCTGCTCGTCCTGGCGGCGCTGCTCGCCCTGGGCGCGGGCGCGCGCTGGCTCCGGGTGGAGCGGGCGATGCGCCGCGGCCGTCCGCTGCCGCTGCCGCTGATCGTCCCGGTCCTCGCGGGGGGCGTCGTGCTGGCCGTCGTGGTGCTGCTGGCCGCCGTCGTCCTTCCGCGGGGCTGAGACGATGCGCCTGCATCACGACCCGGGGCTGCAGCCCGAGCGCACCGTGATGAGCTGGGGCCGCACGGTCCTGGCGCTGGGCGTCCTCAGCCTCACGTTCCTGAGGTGGTGGCCGACCGTCGGCGCGTGGGCGTTCGGGCCTGCGGTGGTGGCGGCCGTCGGCGGGGCGGCGGTGCTGGCCACGCAGCGCCGGCGCTACGTGGCGCACGCGGACGGAATCGCGCGGGAGCAGGCCCGGCCGGCCCTGGCGTCGGTGGCCTGCATGGTCGCGCTGGTGGTGGGCTTGGCGGCCCTCGGGATCACCGCCACGCTGCTGCACGCGGCATGATCCGCGGACGACGACGGCGCCCCTCACCTGCGCGGGGCGGGTGAGGGGCGCCGTCGTGCATCCGGAGGCGGACCGCTCAGCGGGCGATCATGCCGTGGGGGTCGATGACGAACTTCTCCAGGGAGCCCTGGTCGAACTCCGCATAGGCCTGCGGTGCCTCGTCCAGGCTGATCACGCGCGGGTTGACCATCTCCGTCAGGTACGGCATCCGATCCCACAGGATCGACATCATCAGCTGGCGGTTGTAGCGCATGACGGGCGCCTGGCCGCCGATGATGTGGGGCGACTTGATCCAGGCCTTGCCGAAGTCCACCGGGAAGGTGCCCTCCTGCTCGGCCTTCGTCTCCGCGATCGGGTCCGGCCCGTAGATGCCGATGATGCCCGTGGCGCCGCCCGGACGGGTGATGTCCAGGACCTGGTTCACGGCGGCGATCGGCTGCATCTCATCGGACGCGGAGCCCAGGCCGTGGGCCTCGGAGCCGACGCAGTCCACCGCGCAGTCCACCATCGGCTCGCCGAGGATGTCGCTCACGGCGTCCTGCAGGTTCTCCGTGGTGGAGAGGTCGATGGTCTCGCAGCCGTGCTTGCGCACCAGCTCCAGTCGCGAGGCGTCCTGGTCGCCCACGATGATGCACGAGGCGCCCAGCAGCCGAGCGGCGGCCGCGGCGCACCGGCCCACGGGGCCGGCACCGGCGATGTAGACGGTGGAGCCGGGCTTGGCGCCGGCCTCCACGAGGCCGTGGAACGCCGTCGGGAGGATGTCCGAGAGCACGGTCAGATCCAGGATCTTCTCCATCGCCTGCTCCTGGTCCGGGAAGCGCAGCAGCTGGAAGTCGGCGTACGGCACGAACAGGTACTCGGCCTGCCCGCCCTGGAAGCCGCCCAGATTGAAGCCGTAGGCGGCGCAGGCCTGGTCCGGGTTGGCGGTCTCGCAGATCTCGGTCCGGCCGGCGCGGCAGTTGCGGCAACGGCCGCAGGCCACGTTGAACGGCACGGAGACGAGGTCGCCCTCCTGCAGGAACTGGACGTCGCTGCCGACCTCCAGCACCTGGCCGGTCATCTCGTGACCCAGCACCATGCCCTCGGGGGCGGGGAAGGACCCGCGGTAGATGTGCAGGTCGCTGCCGCAGATGTTGGTCGCGACGATCTTGAGGATGACACCGTGCGGCGCGGCGGAGCCGTCGGGCATCTCCAGCTTGGGGAAGTCCAGCTCGTCGACGCGCACGTCCTTGATGCCGTGGAATGCCACGGCGCGGTTCTTGGTGGTCATGAGAACTGTTGCCTTTCTGTCTCCAGCGAGGCCCCAGGTGGGGCGAGAGACGGGGCGAACCCGAGGGGGAGTCCCGGTCTCAGGCTGTACGGAGACACTAGGGGCCGGGGGGAGCCCGCGGGAAGGGTCGCCCGCCGCCGCCCGCCGCACCACGTGGCCTCGGCCATCGTGCGGGCGTCGGAGGATCACAGGCCCCGGGAGCGTGGGTCAGACCTGCGCTCGGACCGCGGGGTCGACGCCGTGGCGGGAGCGCACCCGCCAGGCCTCGAGGACCGCGGGGTCGGTGGGCCGGGTCATCAGGCTGAGGAGGACGTACACGACGGCGGAGGCGGCCAGGCCGACGTAGATCGGCTCGTTCGCGAAGACGCCCTCGAAGGGCTCGGCCGCGTTCAGCTCGAGCCAGCCCATGGTGCCGAGGGTGCCCACCGTCCCGACCACCATGGACCACAGGGCCGCCGTGCCGGTGCCGCGCTTCCACACGAGGCCGCCGACGATCGCGACGAACAGGCCGCCCACGAGGATGTCGTACGCGATGGTCAGGGCCGCCACCACGTCCGGGACGACGATCGCCAGCCCCAGCACGACGGCGCCGAGCAGCAGCACCCAGCCGCGGTTCGAGGCGAGCTCCGCCGCGGTCTCCGTGGCCGCGTCCTCGGCGACGGCGCCGTCCTCGGCGGCGGTGGCCTCGCCGCGGAGGATCGGGAGGATGTCGGTGCGCATCACG
This sequence comes from Micrococcus sp. GbtcB5, assembly GCF_019091605.1. Lineage (NCBI taxonomy): Bacteria > Bacillati > Actinomycetota > Actinomycetes > Micrococcales > Micrococcaceae > Micrococcus > Micrococcus sp. GbtcB5. Next base: position 54,712 of record NZ_JAGXJK010000008.1, on the reverse strand, counting down.
GTCGAGGCCGCGATGATCGCGCCCGAGGCGGTGGACATCATGGCCGCGACGGCGGCCGCCAGGGCCACGCCGCCCACGCCCACGGGCAGCAGGTTCTGGGCGACCCACGCGAACACGTCGTCCGTGGCGGCGATGTCCGCGGTCACCGTGCGCGCCGCCATGCCGATCACGGCGCCGGCGACGCCGTACACGATGCAGTACAGCCCCGCGGTGGCGCCGCCGATCTGGGCCACGCGCGGGGAGCGGGCCGTGAACACGCGCTGCCAGACGTCCTGGCCGATCAGCAGGCCGAGGGTGTAGATCACGAAGTAGGTGACGATCGACTGCACGCCGATCCCGTCCCAGCTGAAGAACTCGGCGCCCAGGCGCTCCTGCATGGCGCTCCAGCCGCCGGCGTTGGCCAGGGAGAGGGGGAGCATGAGGGCGAACAGGCCGATGGTCATGATGAGGAACTGGGCCATGTCGGCCAGGGTGATGGACCACATGCCGCCGAGCACGGAGTAGGCCAGCACGATGCCGCCGCCCACCAGGACGGACAGCCAGCGGTCCCAGCCGAAGAGCACCACGAAGAGCGACGCGTAGGCGCCCGTGGAGGTGGCGGCGAGCATGAGCGTGTAGGCGAGCATCACGAAGGAGGAGGCGTGGGAGGCCCCGCCACGGCCGTACCGCAGGCGGAGCATCTGCGAGACGGTGTAGATCTTCAGGCGGGCCAGGATCGGGGCGAACGCCACCGACAGGATGAGGACGCCGACGCCGATGGCGGCCACGAGCCACGCGCCGGAGAGCCCGAACTCGTACCCCAGGCCGACGCCGCCCACGGTGGCGGCGCCGCCGAGCACGACGGCGGCCATGGTGCCGGTGAACAGCACCGGCCCGAGGCGGCGGCCCGCCACGAGGTAGTCCTCCGAGCTGGCGGCGCGGGTCTTGCCCCACCAGCCGAAGGCGAGCATGCCGACCAGGTAGACGGCGACGATGGTCAGGTTGAGGGTCACGGGCGGTCTTTGGAGCGAAGGGATCCGAGGCGCCGGGATGCGGTGCGCCGCGGCGGGACACAAGAGATCGTCGTGTTGCCGATCACACGATCCGGGCCTACGGTAAACACATGTTGCTTATCAGACAACATGTCGTCCAGGGTGACATCGGCGATGTCGCCTGGCCGACGTCGGGAGGAGCGCGATGAAGGCCCTCCCGCTCGAGACCGCGCCGGGCCAGGCGCTGATCGGCCGTCGGCTGCGTGCGCTGCGCGAGGCGCGGCGGCTCACCGTGGCCCAGCTGGCCGAGGCGGCCGGCGTCAGCAAGGGCTTCCTCTCCCGCCTCGAGCGGGACCTGACGAGCCCGTCCGTGAGCACGCTCGTGACCCTGTGCCAGGTGCTCGGCGCGAGCCCGGGCGACGTCCTGGACGCGCCCGAGGTGACGGTCGTGCGCCTCGCCGACGCCCCCGCGGTCAACCTCGGCGGCGAGGGCATCCGCGAGCGCCTGATCACCCCGCGCGGCAGTCGTGACCTGCAGATCCTGCGCGCTGACATCGCGCCGCGCGGCCGCGGGGAGGCGGAGCTGTACACCGTGGACTGCCGCGTGGAGGCGGTGCACGTGGTCACCGGCCGCCTCGAGCTGCGGACCACCGAGGCCGTGCACCTGTTGGAGGAGGGGGACACCGTCACCTTCCCCGGCCGCGAGCCCCACTCGTGGGCCAATCCGGACGACCGCCGCGCCGTCGTGCTGTGGACCCTCGTGGGCCACGCGTGACCCCGTCCGGCGCGCCCACACCGGACAGACCAGACCGACCAGACCGAACCGAACCGCCCAGAGAGGACATCCAGATGCTCGAGATCCCCCGCGTCGAGGACAACGGCCGCCTCGGCCCCGTGAACTCCGCCCTCGTGCCCCGCTACGGCGGCACCCCCACCTACGCGCTGCTGCCGCGCCTGGACGAGGCGGCCGCGGCCGGCGTCGCCCCGGAGATCAAGGTGGTCGGCGTGCCGTTCGACGCCGGCGTCTCCTACCGCCCCGGTGCACGCTTCGGGTCCGGCCACGTGCGGCAGTCCTCGCGGCTGCTGCGCCCGTACAACCCCGCCACGGACACCTCGCCCTTCGCGCAGGCCCAGGTGGTGGACGCCGGGGACATGGCGGTGAACCCGTTCGACATCGGCGAGGCCATCGAGGCGATCCAGCAGGACGCGATGGACCTCACCGAGGACGGCTCCTCGCTCATGACCATCGGCGGCGACCACACCATCGCGCTGCCGCTGCTGCGCGCCGCCTCCGCCCGGGCGGGCGAGCCCGTTGCCCTGCTGCACTTCGACGCCCACCTGGACACGTGGGACACCTACTTCGGCGCCGAGTACACCCACGGCACGCCGTTCCGCCGCGCCGTGGAGGAGGGGATCCTGGACACCGAGGCCATCTCGCATGTGGGCACCCGCGGCCCGCTCTACGGCAAGAAGGACCTCGACGACGACCACCGCATGGGCTTCGGCATCGTCACCTCCTCGGACGTGTTCCGTCAGGGCGTCGACGAGATCGTGGACCAGCTGCGCCAGCGCATCGGGGGCCGGCCGCTCTACATCTCGGTGGACATCGACGTCCTCGACCCCGCGCACGCGCCGGGCACGGGCACCCCCGAGGCCGGCGGCATCACGAGCCGCGAGCTGCTCGAGATCCTCCGCGGCCTGCGCGGGCTCGACATCGTGGGCGCGGACCTGGTGGAGGTGGCCCCGGCCTACGACCACGCCGAGCTGACCGGCGTCGCCGCCTCCCACGTGGCCTACGACCTCATCTCCCTGATGGCCGACCGCCGCGCCACCCGCGCGGCCGCCGGTGAGGAGTCGGCCCGATGAGCGACGAGCAGACGACGACGGCGGCCCCGCGGCGCAACGGCGGCGACCTCGCCGTCGAGACGCTCCACGCCCTGGGCGCACGGACGGTCTTCGGCATCCCGGGCCAACACGCCCTCGGCCTCTTCGACGCCCTGTCCCGCTCCCCGCTGGAGTTCGTCTCGAACCGCGTGGAGAACAACGCCGCCTTCGCCGCGGACGGATACGCCCGGGCCACCGGCGAGGTCGGCGTCCTGTTCCTCTCCACCGGCCCGGGCGCCCTCACCTCACTGGCCGGCCTGCAGGAGGCGTACGCCACGGGCGTGCCGATGCTCGTGGTCGCCTCGCAGATCCCGCTGTCCGGGCTCGGCGCCCGGCGCAAGGGCATGCTGCACCAGCTGGACGACCAGAAGGCCTCGGCCCGCAACGTCACCAAGGCCCAGTTCACGGTCCACCACGCCTCGGGCATCCCGTCCGCCATCCAGGACGCGTGGGCCGAGGCCATCACCGTGCCGCAGGGGCCGGTGTGGGTCGAGATCCCGCAGGACGTGCTGCTCGGCGAGGTCATGGTGCCCCCGGTCGAGGACGCCCTGGCCGTGCCCTACGACCACCCGCCGCGCGCCGAGCTCGTGGCCGAGTCCGCACGCTGGCTGCGCGGGGCCGGGCGGGTGGCGATCGTGGCCGGCGGCGGTGTGCGCCGCTCCGGCCGGGCCGCGATGGAGAGCCTGCGGGAGGTCGCGGAGCTGCTCCAGGCACCCGTGGTCTGCTCGCCGGGCGGCAACACCGCCTTCCCGTGGGAGCACCCGCTCAGCCTCGGCGGCTGGGTGGAGGACCGCCTCGTCACAGACCTGCTCGAGGACGCGGAGGTGCTGCTCGTGGTCGGCTCCTCGCTCGGCGAGGTCACCTCGAACTACTTCACGCTCGAGCCGCGCGGCCGCCTCATCCAGGTGGACGCGGAGCCGCGCGTGCTGGAGACCAACCACCCCACGCTGGGTGTGCGCGCCGACGCCGGCCAGGCGCTCGAGGCGCTCGCCGCGGCGCTGCGCGAGTCGGGCTCGGTGGCGCAGGACGCCGCCGTCTGGCACGGCCGCACCCCGGCCGAGGTGGTCGCCGACGTCAACGCGCGCATCACCGCCCGCCTCGATGCCCAGGACCTCGGCGTGGAGCGCCGGCTCCTGGCGGACATCCGCGCCGCCGTTCCGTCGACCATGCAGACGTACTGGGACATGACCATCGCCGCCTACTGGGCGTGGAACTGCTGGGACGCGCAGGACGGCGAGTTCCACTCGGCGCAGGGTGCCGGAGGGCTCGGCTACGGGTTCCCGGCCGCGTTCGGCGGCGCGGTGGGCCTGGCCCACCAGGGACGCACCGGGATCGACGGGCGCGTGCTCGCCGTCGCCGGCGACGGCTCGGCGATGTACTCCCTCGCCGAGCTCGCGGCCGCCAGACAGCACGGCGCGGCGGTGACGTGGCTGATCATCGACGACGGCGGATACGGCATCCTGCGCGAGTACATGGAGGGCGCGTTCGGCAAGGCCACGGCCACCGAGCTCGACAGGCCGGACTTCCAGGCCCTCGCCGCCTCCTTCGGCGTGCCCGCCGAGACGGTGGGAGTGGAGGACGTGCGCGGCGCGCTCGAGCGCGCGTTCCAGGCGGACGGGCCGAACGTCGTGGTGGTGCAGACCCGCCTGGCGATGTGGGCGCCGAGCCACCTGGGGGAGGCCCCGGAGGTCTGAGACGGCCCGGCGCCGGAATCGCTGACTCGACCCTGAGAGTGTGCGCCACCTTTCCAGGTGCATGTTTCAGCAACGGAGCTGGACCGGCAGGTAGTTGAGGCGTCGACCGAGGCGCCGGCGGTCCCGCCCGTGTCGGAAACCGCCCAGGAGATGTCCTGGAACCATCCCGCCGATCTCACGAAAACGTCCGGCATCCGTTGCCATGCTGGCATCTCGACGCGACCCGCCACCTGGCGGGCGCCCCACGAGAGGAGCTCCATGGCCCCCTGGCTCCCGACCCGCTCCCGTCGTCCCTTCCCCCAGGTCACCGAGGCAGGCGAGGTCCCCGCCGTCACGCCCACCTTCGAGGGCCGGGCCTCCCACCCCCCGGCCGAGGACGTCGAGGACCAGGGCGCCGCCTTCGACGTCGGCACGCTCGTCTCCCGCCGCAACGCGCTGGGCATCTTCGGCGCGGGGGCGGGGGCCCTCGTCCTCGCCGCGTGCGGAGTCCAGGAGGGCGCCTCGTCCTCCTCCAGCTCGACGTCGGCGAGCGCCGGCTCCTCGTCACCCGCGGCCTCCTCCTCGTCGGCGGCGAGCGCCTCGCCGTCCGCCACCCTGACCGAGATGGTCACCGAGACCGCAGGCCCGTACCCGGGCGACGGCTCCAACGGCCCGGACGTGCTCGACGCGTCCGGCATCGAACGCTCCGACCTGACCACGAGCATCGACACGGGCACCGTCGCCGAGGGCGTCCCGCTGACGGTGACGATGAACGTGATCGACATGGCCAACGGCGACGCCGCGATGACCGGCGCCGCCGTGTACCTCTGGCACGCCGACGCGCAGGGCCGCTACTCGATGTACTCGGACGGCATCACGGAGGAGACCTACCTGCGCGGCGTCCAGGTGGTGGGCGACGACGGCACGGTCACCTTCACCACGGTGTGGCCCGGCTGCTACGACGGCCGGTGGCCCCATCTGCACTTCGAGGTGTTCCCCGACAAGGCGTCCATCACGGACGCGACGAACAACGTCCTCACCTCCCAGATCGCCATGCCCGAGGAGCAGTCCTCGCAGGTCTATGCCACCTCAGCCTACGACGGGTCGACGGCGAACTTCGCCAAGGTCAGCCTCGAGACGGACAACGTCTTCTCGGACGGCTACGAGACGCAGCTGCCGCAGATCACGGGCTCCGTGGAAAAGGGCTTCGCCATCACCATCGACGTCCCGATCGACACCACCACTGAGCAGGAGCAGGGCGGGATGGGCGGGCCCGGCGGTGGCCAGCCCCCGGCGGGCGGCGAGGGCGGCCAGCCCCCGGCGCAGCCCTGAGCCCGGCGGACGTGGGCTGAGCCGTCCGGCTCAGCCCACGCGTCCTGCCGGCGGCTCAGTCGGTCTGGGACTCGTTGCGCTCGGGGTGCGGGCCGAACACGAAGTGGCGGCCGGACACGCGCTGGACGTCCACGCGGACGTAGAAGTCCTTCAGCGTCGGCACCCACGGTTCGATGCCGAGGGACTCGGCCTCCGCGATCTCCGCCTCCGTGTCCAGGCGGCGCGCGGTGCCGTGCACGAGCACGGACCAGGCCTGGTCGGCCAGGATCCCGTCGGCCTGCACCACGACGCGCGGGTTCACCGTGAGCTCGGCGAGCTTCGAGCCGGGCGCGGTGCGGAAGTAGATGGCGCCGTCGTGGGCCCGCACGTTCACCGGCACGATGTCCGGCCGCCCGTCCACGGCCAGCCCGAGGCGCGCGTGGCCCACGCGGCCCAGCAGTCGCCAGACCTGGTCCTCGTCCAGCACCAGGACGGCCTCGCCGTCCGGGTGCTCGAACATCAGGTGGTCCCCGGGCTCCGCGACCGGATCGGGGCGCTGCATCGACGGGGCGTCGTCGGTGTCATGGTGCTGCTGGGTCATCGGGGCCTCCTGGCATGCCGGGACGGGCGCCGTCGGGCGCGGCGCTGAGATCGGGCTCACATCCACTCTATACATGGTCGGTCGCCCGCGAGGCGACGATGTCACCCAGCACCGCCGCCGTCGTCGGCGCCTCGCGGCCCGGGGCGACGGCGAGCGCGAACGGGCACGTGTGGGCGCGCGGGCCGTCGTCGACGAGCCGGCCCGACGACGGCGCGGCCGGGTCCGGCGTGAGCCACCTGCCCCCGGCGCGGCGCAGGATCAGCTGCCCCGCCGCGACGTCCCAGGGCTTGGTGTCCACGTACAGCGCGGCGTCGGCCCAGCCCGCCGCCGTGTGGGCGAGCTCGAGGGCGCCGGAGACGGTGCGGCGCACGGTCGCGTGGGCGGTCACGAGCCGCCCGAAGCGGCGCAGCGCGTCCTCGCCCTCGCGCGCGAGCGCCTCGCCCGCCGGATAGGAGGTCACGAGGTTCTGGGCGCGCTCGCCGCCGGCCGGCGCCGGCCGGCCGACCTCGGCCAGCGGGCGCTCCGGCCCGTCGCCGCGGGTGAGGTAGGCGCCGTCCGCGTCGGCGGAGAACGCCAGCCGGCCCACGGGGTCCAGCACGACGCCGGCCACCACCTCGCCGTCGACCTCGGCGGCCAGGGACACCGAGAACATCGCGAAGCCGTGTGTGAAGTTGGAGGTGCCGTCGATGGGGTCGACGATCCAGGTCAGCCGGGCGGCCTCACCGGTGCCGGCCTGCGCCCCGAGCTCCTCGCCGAGCACGCCGGAGCCGGGGACCGCCGTCGTGAGCGCGGCGACGAGCCGGGCCTCGGTGTGTCGGTCGTGCACGGTGACGAGGTCGTGGTGCGTGGTCTTGGCCTCGGGCCCGATGGCGGTGGGGGAGCGGAAGGCGGCGGCGAGGTCGCCGACGACCGCGCGGGCGGCGTCGAGGGCGATCGCGCGCAGCTCGGCGGGGCGGGGCAGGGCGGGGCTCATGCCCCGAGCCTAGGCGGGGGCCCGGACACGTCGGACCGCACGCGAGACAATGGGGCCGACCCCCCCCGAGCAGAGGAGCCGCCATGACCGAGCACCCCCTCCCGACCCCCGACGACGACGCCACCCTCACCGGCCCGCAGACCCCCACGCCCCAGCGCGTGGCCGCCGTGCGTGCGCTGCGCGAGCTGCTCGCCGCCGGCTACGGCACCGAGGCCCGGCCGATCGCCTCCTACGGCGCCCCCGCGCCCGGCACCCTCGGCGGCGTCTACCCGGACTACGACGACCGCGTGTTCCCCGGCCTCGTGGCCGCGCAGGAGCTGGCGGGCATCGACGTCGACTACCTGCGGAACGTGGACCGGGTGAGCGAGGCCGGCATCGCCGAGGCGTCCCTGGCCGACCTCGGCACGCTGTTCACCTACCTGGTGCGCGGCGAGCGGTTCGCGGACGGGCACGTGGCCGCCGCGATCGAGAACGGCAAGGTCGGCCGCATGCTGGACCGCCTGACCGCGCTGGTCCCCGAGATCCGCTGAGAGCGCACGGTGCGGAATACTGGGCGCATGCCCGCAGCCTCCGACGCCCCCACGCCCGCGCCCCGGCGCGGCCGCCTGGCCCCTTCCGGTGACCCCACTCCCGTGGAGAACGTCGCCACGCACCTGCAGGAGGGGTGGAACCGTTGGCACCGCGCCCGCGCGCTGCGTGCCGGCAACGTGCCGACGGTCATGGCGTTCACGGGCTACGGCAGCACCAGCTGGGTGCGGATCCTCTCCCGTGTGGTGATCGCCTCCGACGAGGAGTTCATGAACGGCCGTCGGCTGTCGAAGGTGGTGGCGGACGGCGTGCGCGGCTGGCGCAACTTCGTGGCCCCGCCCATGGCCTACGCCGAGGTGGAGGTGCAGGTGGGGGACCTGCGCACCACGGTGCGCACGGACCGGATGGGCGTCGTCGACGTCGTGCTGGACGTCGAGCTGGAGCCCGGCTGGCAGACCGCCACCCTCCACGTCGGCGGCCAAGAGGAGCACGCCGTCATGGACCTGTACATCTGCGAGCCGGGCGCGCGGATCGGCCTGGTCTCGGACATCGACGACACCGTGGTGGTCACCTCGCTGCCCCGCCCCCTGCTGGCGGCCTGGAACTCGTTCGTGATCGACGAGCACGCCCGCACGCCCACTCCGGGGATCGCCGTGCTGCTGCGCCGGATCGCCGAGCTCGAGCCGAAGGCCCCCGTGCTGTACCTGTCCACGGGCGCGTGGAACGTGGCGCAGACCCTCACCCGCTTCCTGGGCCGCAACCTCTACCCGCTCGGCGCTCTGCTGCTGACCAGCTGGGGGCCCACGAGGGACCGCTGGTTCCGTTCCGGTCAGGAGCACAAGAGGGTCCAGCTCGAGCGCCTCGCCGAGCAGTTCCCGGACATCCAGTGGATCCTGGTTGGCGACGACGGCCAGCACGACCCCGAGATCTACGCCGAGTTCGCGCAGCGCCACCCCGACCGGGTCAAGGCGATCGTCATCCGGCAGCTGACCCCCTCGCAGGCGCTGCTCGCGGGCGGCCGGGCGGAGGACACCCGCCATTCCACCCCGGGCATCCCGTGGTGCTACGGCCCGGACGGGGCCACGCTGTCCAATCAGCTCGAGGACCTGGGCATCCTGCCCGTCGAGTTCGTGGACGTGCAGCCCGAGGCCTGGCGCGAGGACATCCTCGGTGACGACGAGGCGCCGGCGACCCTCGACGCCCCGGGGCAGCGCGACGGCCGGCCCGCGGACGAGGAGGCCGCCCGATGACCGCCTCGCGCTCCGTCGAGGTCCGCATCCCGCTGCGCTGGGCGGACATGGACGCCTACGGCCACGTGAACAACATCGCCGTGGTGCAGCTGCTGGAGGAGGCCCGCGTGGCGGCCTTCGGCGTGCCCGCGAACACCGGCGCCGGTGGCGGGCAGGCCCCGCCGATCGACCTGCTCGAGGGGGTGGCCCCCGGTGTGCGGACGTTCATCTCCGAGCACACCGTGAAGTACCGGGCCCAGATGCCCTACCGCCCCGTGCCGCTGCGCGTGGTGGTGAGCGTGGACGCCGTGAAGGCCGCCTCGGTGCACGTGGGCTACGCCCTGCACGACGGCGTCGACGACACCCTCTGCGCCACCGCGACGTCCGTCATGGTGTTCGTCGACGGGCAGACGGGCCGCCCCGTGCGCATCAGCCCCGAGCAGCGGGCGGCGCTGGCCGGCTGAGGTGGGCCGAGGTGGGCTGCTGACTGCCCGGCAGCCGCCCAGCGACATCACCGCCGTGCAGCACGGCTGCGATGTCGCAGAGCGGAGGTCGACCGCTCGGGCTCGCCGAGTCGGGACCGGGCCCGTGGGACGGCCGTGGATCAGACCGAGCGGGGGACGCCCGCGGCGGTGAGGATCCGCGCCAGCCGGTCCGGCCGCAGGAGGTCTCCCCACGTCCAATGCGCACCCGCCCGGGTGACCAGCTGCAGGGCCACCTCCCGTTCCTTCTCCCGGCGGATGCTGGCGCGGCGGGCCGTGTCGTCACCGTCGAAGAACGACAGGTCGTACTTGCCCAGCCCGTCGAACTCCCCGTACACCCGCACCTGCTCCCACCAGAAGTCCGTGCGGGCCACCTCGCGTCCGTTCGCATCCCGGTGGCGATGCTGCAGCGCCGTGGGCGGGACGAAGCCGAGCTCGTGGATGATGGCCCGGCTGTAGGACTCGCCGGCGGATTCCGCCCGCGCGTCCGCGAAGTGCCAGGCCCGCTCGAATCGGCGGAGGGCGGCCGCCGATCCGAGTCGGCTCTCCGCCTGCCTCGCCCAGCGTGCGGCCTCCTCGGGCCGGGCTCGGACGAGCGCGTCCAGCGGGGCCACGGCGTCGCGGAACGGGGTGGCCGCTCCGAGGACCAGCAGCACCGTGGGCAGCGGATCCGCCAGGACGGTTCCCAGGCTCTGCCCGTCCGACAGGACGGCCTCGACCGGCTGAGGCGCGGCGGGGGCCGCCTCCGGCAGCCCCCACCGGGGTCGGCGGCGCGGCGGGACGGGAAGCCGGCGGTCGTGGGCCACCAGGGAGGGGGCGAGGGGACGGCGGGTCAGCGGACCGCAGCCGTGATGCCCGGGCGAGGGGGCGCGCAGCTCGAGCGCGGGCGGCTCGACGGCCGGCCCCAGACCGTGCAACCGGGCCGCGGTCAGGCCCGTGAACACCGTCGCGGGGCGGGCGATCGAGAGGGCGACGGCGGACACGACCGCCCTGTCGCACGGACGCAGCGCGGCCCAGTCGCTGACGCTGATGTAGACGCGCGGGCAGAGCCGCACGAGGACCCCGCGGGTCCAGGCGCGTTCGAGACGGCGCCGCGCCGCCCCGTCGTGAGGGTCCGCCGCGCTGAGCAGGGGCCCGCGTCCCGGGAGCAGCGTACGCGAGTGGTCGGAGAGCGGGGTCATGCGGCCCAGTGTCGTGGGCCCGTCCGGGGCGCGAGGGGTCGGCCGCGCCGGCGGTGGAGGGCACCCGACGTCGGGGAGCCTGTGCAGGAGTCGGGTGCCCTCGAGCGACCGCCGCCCTGCGACATCACCGCGCGTCAGAACGGCGGTGATGTCGCAGGGCGGCGGAGGGTCACGGAAGGGGCAGGGCGGGGACTCAGACCACGCCCTGGGCGATCATCGCGTCGGCGACCTTGATGAACCCGGCGATGTTCGCCCCCGCCACGTAGTTGCCGGGCGTGCCGTACTCCTCGGCGGTCTCCACACAGCGGTCGTGGATGTCGCGCATGATCTGCTCGAGCCGGTCGTGGGTGTAGTCGAAGTTCCACGAGTCCCGCGAGGCGTTCTGCTGCATCTCCAGCGCCGACGTCGCCACGCCGCCCGCGTTGGCGGCCTTGCCCGGGCCGAACAGCGTCCCGGAGTCGACGAACAGGTGGGAGGCCGCCTCGGTGCAGGGCATGTTCGCGCCCTCGGCCACGGCCTTCACCCCGTTCTTCAGCAGGGTCCGCGCGGCGGACTCGTCGAGCTCGTTCTGGGTGGCACACGGCAGGGCCACGGTGCCCTCGACGTCCCACACGCTGCCGCCGGTCACGTAGCGGGACCGCCCGCCGCGGCGCTCGGCGTACTCGGAGATGCGGGCACGCTCGACCTCCTTGATCTGCTTGAGCAGGTCCAGGTCGAGGCCGTCCGGGTCCACGATGTAGCCCGAGGAGTCGGACGCGGTGAGCACGGTGGCCCCGAGCGCGGCGGCCTTCTCCGCGGCGTAGATGGCCACGTTGCCGGAGCCGGAGATCAGCACCTGCTGACCGTCCATGGATTCGCCGCGCGTGCGCAGCATGGAGTCGACGAACATCACGGCGCCGTAGCCGGTGGCCTCAGTGCGGACCAGCGAGCCGCCCCACGTCAGGCCCTTGCCGGTGAGGGCGCCGGCCTCGAAGCGGTTGGTCAGTCGCTTGTACTGGCCGAACATGTAGCCGATCTCGCGGGCGCCCACGCCGATGTCACCGGCCGGCACGTCCGTGTGCTCACCGATGTGGCGATGCAGCTCCGTCATGAAGGACTGGCAGAACCGCATGATCTCGCGGTCGGACTTGCCGGCGGGGTCGAAGTCCGAGCCGCCCTTGCCGCCGCCGATCGGCATGCCGGTGAGCGAGTTCTTGAAGATCTGCTCGAAGCCCAGGAACTTGACGATCCCGAGGTACACGGAGGGGTGGAAGCGCAGCCCGCCCTTGTACGGGCCGAGCGCCGAGTTGAACTCCACGCGGAACCCGCGGTTGACCTGCACGACGCCGGCGTCGTCGATCCACGGGACGCGGAAGATGATCTGGCGCTCCGGCTCGCAGAGGCGGTGCATGACCCCGGCCTCGACGTACTGGGGGTGGCGCTGCACCACCGGCCCCAGCGCCTCGAACACCTCGGACACCGCCTGGTGGAACTCGGCCTCGCCGGGGTTGCGCGCGAACACTTCGTCGCGCAGGGTCTCCAGAGACTCATTCATGGTGTCCTCCTCGGACGTCGGGGTAGAGACGCCCCGCGGTGCCCCCGCCGTGGCGCGCCGCGGTCGGAGGAGGCCGCGGTGCCTGACGCCCATCCTGACAGGGAGTGCGCTCTGTTGCCGAAATGAGACGCGGGCCACCCCGGGCCCCGCGTTCGGCTCAGCGCGGCGGCGCCGCCTCGGTGTCGATGCTGGCCTGCTGGCTCTCGCTGTAGCGCGGGCCCGCCACGGTCGCGTCGTTGACGAGGTCGTCCAGCCGGGCGACGTCGGCCGGGGTCAGCCGCACCTCGTGCGCGCCCCGGTCCTCGAGCCAGTGCTCCCACGAGGTGGTGCCCGGGATCGCCAGGACGTCCTTGCCCTGGGCCAGGACCCAGGCGACGGCGAGCCCCGCCGTGCTCGTCCCGAGCCGGACGGCCTCGGCCGAGAGCGCCTCGCGCAGCGTCAGGTTGGCCTCGTAGTGGCCCTCGGCGAAGCGGGGCAGCCGGTGCCGCAGATCTCCCGCGTCCAGCCCGCCCAGCCGCGGCGGCGCGTCCGTGAGCAGGCCGCGGCTGACGGGGGAGAAGGCCACGAAGGCGGTCCCATGGCGGCGGCACGCCTCGAGCACGCCCCACTCGGGGTTGCGGGTGGCGAGGGAGTACTCGGACTGCACGGCCGCGATCGGGTGGACGGCCACGGCCCGGGTCAGGGTGACGGCCGAGACCTCGGACAGGCCGATCGCCCCGATCTTGCCCTCCGTGACGGCCTCTGCGAGCGCCCCCACGGACTCCTCGACGGGGACCTCCGGGTCCAGCCGGTGCAGGTAGTACAGGTCGATCCGGTCCTGGCCGAGCCGGCTCAGGGAGGCGTCCACGTGCGCGCGCAGCGTCTCCGGGCGGCCGTCGATCCGCCGCTGCCCGTCCCGCACGAGCCCGCCCTTGGAGGCGAGCAGCACGCGCTCGCGGACGTCCGACCCCGCCCGGGCGAGCGCGCGCCCCACGAGCTCCTCGCTGCGGCCGCCGCCGTAGAGGGTGGCGGTGTCCAGGTGGTCGGTGCCGTCCTCCAGCACGCGGGTGAGCAGGTCGACGGCGGCGTCGTCGTCGAGGAATCCGGAGTAGCCGTGCACGATGTTCATGCACCCGAGGCCGACGGGGTGCACGTCCTTGCCGGCGAGGCGGCGGGGCGCGGCGGGATCGGGCAGGGGGCCGGGCTCGGCGGGTCGGGGGTGCGGGGTGGCGTCCATGCCCGCCACCCTAGCCACGGCTCCGGACGCGAGACCCGGACCGCCGGGCGCCCGCCCGGTGTCCGTCCCGGGGTTCAGCCGAACACGCGCGCGGCCAGCAGCGACGGCGCCGTCAGCAGCCGGCGGGCCAGCTCCACGCGGCGGCGCTCCTGCACCGCGATCGCCTTCTCGTAGTAGCCCACGAGCTGCTCGCACAGCACCGGCCAGGTCCGGCCCTGCACCGACGCCCACGCCGCGTCGGCGAACGCGGCCCGCTTGACGTCGTCGTACACGAGGTCCGCGACGTGGCGGCGCAGCTCGTCCAGCTCGCCGGGCGGGTAGAGCCAGCCGGTGCGGGAGGCGTCCACGATGTCGAGGGGGCCGCCGCGGCCGACGGCGACGACGGGCACGCCCGAGGCCATCGCCTCCTGCAGCGTCTGGCCGAAGGTGTCGGACTCGCCGGGGTGCACGAACAGGTCCAGGCTGGCCACGTGGCGTGCGAGGTCCTCGCCGCCCTGGAAGCCGGCGAAGTGCGCGCCGGGCAGCTCCCGCTCGAGCTGTTCGCGCAGCGGCCCGGAGCCGATGACCACGAGGCGGGTGCCCGGCAGGTCCGAGAGCACGCGCAGGTCCCCGACCTGCTTCTCGTGCGCCAGCCGCCCCACGAAGCCCACGAGCTTCTCGCCGTTCGGGGCGAGCTCGGCGCGCAGCGCCTCGTCCCGCTTGGCGGGATGGAATCGGCGGGAGTCGACGCCGCGGCCCCACAGGTGCACGCGTCGCACCCCCTGGCGGTGCAGCTGTCGGACGGTGAACGACGACGGCGCGAGCGTCAGCGTGGCCATGTTGTGCAGGCGCGCCACGTGGCTCCACAGGACGTCCTCCAGCCACGGGGCGCCGTACCGGGCCGCGTAGCCGGGGACCTCGGTCTGGTAGACGGCCACGGAGGGGATGCCGAGCTCCTCGGCCGCCTGCACCGCGCGCCAGCCCAGCACGAAGGGGGAGGCGATGTGCACCACGTCCGGGGCGAAGTCGGCGAGCATGCCGCGCAGCCGGCCCACCGTGCCGGCGGCCACCCGCACGGAGGTGTACCCGGTCAGGGGCACGGAGGGCAGGGTGCGCACGGGGAAGCCCTCGACCTCGCGGGGGGCCTCACCGGCGCCCGCGCGTTGGGTCCACCCGGCGGACCACGAGGCGGCCGGGGCGACCACCATCGCCTCGTCGCCCCGTTCCCGCAGGTGCCGCAGCACCTGGAGGATGGAGTGGGTGACCCCGTTCATATGGGGCAGGAACGATTCGGCGACCACGACGACACGCACGTGGCCGACGCTAAGGACCCCGGACCACGGCCGGGACACCCGCCGACGACGGCCCGGTGACCCCGCGGTGAACTCTCGGGGCGCGTGACGGTCGTCGCACCGGCCCGCGCGGCCCGCCCCCGTCCAGGCGCCGCCCGGAGTCGGGTGGCACCATGGACGGGTGAGTTCCCGCCCCGCTGCGCCCCGTCTGCTGCGCCCCGTCCCCCTGCCGCTGTGGCTGCAGGGGGTGGTCGAGGCGCTCGTCACGGCGATGATCAGCCTGCTCGCGGTCATGGTCCCCACCCTCGCGGTGTGGGCCACCGGCGGGTTCGAGCGGCCGACCATCGAGGGCGCCGTCCAGGTGGGCGGCGTCCTGTGGCTGGCCCTGCACGCGGTGCCCGTCACCGTGGCCACGGCCATGCCCACCGCGCCGGATCACCTCATCACCGGCACGGCGTGGCTCGTGCCGTGGGGCCTGACCCTGGTCCCGCTCGCGCTGTCGTGGCGGGCCGGCCGGCGCCTGGCCCGCGCGTCCTACCGGGACCAGGCGTGGCAGGCCTTCGTGGGCGCGGTGGGGGCCTACGCCCTGGTGGGGCTGGCCGTGGCGTTCCTGCCCGGCACGGACGAGCTGACGGTCCACCCCGCCCCGGCGGCGCTGCTGCCCGCCCTGCTCTTCGGCGTCGCCGCCCTCGCGGGGGCGCGGCGCGAGGCCGGCACCTGGGCGCACCTGATCGGCCTGGACCTCACGGAGCGGATCTCGCGCCGGTCGCAGTACGAACGCTGGGCCGGCTCGTACGCGTGGTCCGTGGTGCGCGCCGCGGTCGTCGCCGTGCTCGCCCTGACGGGCCTGAACGCGCTGCTCGTGGCGGGGCGGCTGGTCGTCGAGTGGACCGCCGTCGTCACCGTGGCCGAGGCGATCGGGGGCGGCCCGCTGGGCGGCCTGCTGCTGGCGCTGCTGCAGATCGGCTGGCTGCCCACGTTCACCGCGTGGTCGATCGCGTGGACGGCGGGCCCGGGGTTCTCCGTGGGCGCGGACAGCCTCTACTCCGTGTTCGGCGCGACGCCGGCCACCGCGCCCGCCCTCCCGGCGCTGGGTGCGCTGCCCGGGACGTGGTCGCCGTGGCAGCTGCTCCTGCTGGCCGTGCCGATCGGCGCCGGCGCCGTGGCCGGCGTGTGGCTGCTGCGGGAGGGGGAGAACCACCTCGACGACTGGCTGCACACCCGCCACGGCAGCCGCGCGGTGTCCCTGACGCTGTCCACGCTGGCCCTGGCCGTGCTCACCGGCCTGCTCACGGGGCTGCTGCTGCTCGTGCCGCTGGCCCTCACCTCCGGGACGCTCGGGCTCGGCACGCTGACGGACATCGGCTCCCACGTCTGGGCGGTGTGCGCCGCCGTCGCCGGGTGGGTCGCGCTGGGCTGCGCCGCCGGCTACCTCACGGCCCTGGCCGTGGCCGGGCACCGGGACGGGACGACGACGGTGCCGCGGTCTGGCGACCGCGCCTCGGGCCCGCGCGACCGGCCGTCTCCGCGCCGGGCGCGGGACTGACGCCCGCGGCTCAGGGCCGCAGCTGGGGCACCCCCGTGCGCTCCTCCACCTGACGGGTGAACTCGTCCGCGCACGCCTGCTGCGCCCGCACGGTGAGCGCGGAGGCGCCGCACTGCTCGAGCTGGACCGTCGCGTCCCACGCGAGCAGCGGCAGCGCCGCCGTCGTCATGCCCATCAGCGCCATCGCCATGCCGGCGGACGCCACCGCGCGGGGCAGCCCCGAGCGCTCGGCGCCGCGGCTCGTGACCCACACGCGCACGCCGAGCACGAGGGCGACCAGCCCCAGCGCGAGGGCGATCAGCTTCCACGGCAGCACGAGGGAGAAGGAGAGCACCATCCCCAGCAGCGCCACGGACTGCCACAGCAGGGCACGACCGGTGCGGACGCGGCCGGGGTCCGGGGCGCCCTGCGGCGGGCGGGGCGGGGAGGAGGGAACGGGGGCGGACACCCCCTCACCCTACGATGGGCGCATGCGCATCGTTGCCCTCGTCTCCGGTTCCGGCACCAACCTGCAGGCCGTCCTCGACGCCGTCGCCTCCGGCGCCCTGGACGTGGAGATCGCCGCGGTGGGCGCCGACGTCGCCGACGCCGGCGGACTCGACCGTGCCCGCGCCCACGGGATCGAGACGTTCGTGGTCTCCCCGAAGGACCACGCGGACCGGCGCGCGTGGGACGAGGCGCTCGCGGACGCCGTCGCCGCCTACGCGCCGGACTGGGTGGTGTGCTCCGGGTTCATGCGGATCCTGGGCGCCCCGCTGCTCGAGCGGTTCGACGGCCGCATCCTCAACACCCACCCGGCCCTGCTGCCCTCCTTCCCGGGGGCCCACGGCGTCCGGGACGCGCTGGCGCACGGGGTGAAGGTCACCGGCTGCACCGTGCACGTGGTGGACGCGGGCGTGGACACCGGCCCGATCCTCGCGCAGGCCGCGGTGCCCGTGCTGGACACGGACACCGAGGCCGAGCTGCACGAGCGCATCAAGGTCCAGGAGCGGGCCCTGCTGCTGCGCGTGCTCGGCGAGCTCAGTCGGCGCTGACCTCGAGGGCGCGGCCGCGGGTCTCCGGGGCCAGCGCCAGCATCGCCGCGCAGGCCAGGACCACGAGCCCGCCGGTGACGGCGAACGCCCCCGGCAGCCCGAGGGCGGGGACCAGCGTGCCCACGAAGAGCAGCGGGCCCAGGCCCGCGCCCACCCGCGAGGCCGCCGACGCCCAGCCGAAGCCGGAGGCGCGCAGCGTCGTCGGGTACAGCTCGGAGACGTACGTGTAGAGCACCGGGATCGCGACCTGCACCACGAAGCCGAACGCCAGCACGAGCGGCAGCACCGCGGCGGGCACGTCCAGCACGCTCGCCAGCCAGACGGTCAGGGCGCTCGCGACGACGGCGCTGACGGCCAGCAGCCAGCGGCGGCCGGTGACCTCGATCAGCACGGTGGCCACGACCACGCCGAGCAGGCCGGCCGCGGCCATGCCGGAGGTCATGATGAAGGCGCGGCCCTCCGCGTAGCCGGCGTCGATGAGGAACGTCGGCAGCCACTGCAGCGCGATGTAGTAGACGAGCATGATGGCCACGAACAGGGCCCAGGCGACCGCGGTGATGCGCGGGGAGAACCGCCAGACCGCGGCGAGCTGCGCGCCGACGCCGCCGGAGCGGGCCGGCTCGGCCGGGGGCATCGTGTAGGGCCGGCGAGGCGCGCCGGTGGCCGCCACCATGCGGTCGATGACGGCGCGGGCCTGTGCCTCGCGGCCCCGGCTCATCAGGAACAGCGGGGACTCGGGGATGCCCAGGCGCACGACGAACACGAGCAGGGCCGGCAGGACCATGGCCAGCAGGGGCAGGCGCCAGTCACCCCACGTGCCCACGAGCCAGGCGGAGACGAGGCCGCACAGCGCGGCGCCGACGGGCCACCAGCCGTCCATCGCGGCCAGGACGCGGCCGCGCAGCCGGCGCGGGGTGAACTCGCCCACGAGTGCGTAGTCCACGGGGATCGTGCCGCCCAGGCCCACACCGGCCACGAAGCGGAACAGCGCGAACCACAGCAGGGAGTCCGTCAGCGCGCCCGCGATCGTGAACACGGAGAAGATCGCGAGCGTCCACGCGAACGCCGCCTTGCGGCCGATGCGGTCCGCGATGGTGCCCCACAGGAACGCGCCCACGGCCATGCCGATGAGGTTGGCGGTGCCGATCCACGCGGCGTCGGCCTTGTCCAGGGCCCACTCCTCGCGCAGCAGCGGGATCATCACGCCGTTGAGCGTGACGTCCCACGCGTCGAACATGAAGCCCAGGCCGCCGATCAGGAAGATGCGGCCCTGGACGGACCAGCGCCACGGCAGCTCCTGGACGACCGCCTCACCGGTGGGCAGGGTGGCGTCGGGGGCGACGACGTCGGGTGCGGGCCCGGGGTGCGCGCCGTCGGCGCTGGGGCGGGGTGGGGTGGCGGAGGACATGGTCGGCTCCCGTTCGTCGGGTGGAGTGGGGGCGGTCCGTCACGCGGACGCCTGGGCCATTATGCGGCCCGGCCTATGCTGGGGGACGCACCCGGACCCCCTCGAAGGAGCGCCCCCTCGTGACCTCTGCCCAGTCAATCCCCACCGTCCTGGACACGGTGCCCCTGAAGCGGGCCCTGATCTCCGTGTACGACAAGACCGGACTCGAGGAGCTCGCCACCGGGCTCCACGCCGCGGGCGTGCAGATCGTCTCGACCGGCTCCACCGCCCAGCGCATCGCCGCCGCCGGCGTGCCCGTCACCGAGGTCGCCGAGGTCACCGGGTTCCAGGAGTGCCTGGACGGCCGCGTGAAGACGCTGCACCCGCGCGTGCACGCGGGCATCCTGGCCGACCGTCGTCGTGAGGACCACGTGACCCAGCTGCGCGAGCTCGAGGTGGAGCCGTTCGACCTCGTCGTCGTGAACCTCTACCCGTTCGTGGACACCGTGAACTCGGGCGCCGCGGAGGACGCCGTCGTCGAGCAGATCGACATCGGCGGGCCGTCCATGGTGCGCGCGGCCGCGAAGAACCACGCGTCCGTGGCGATCGTCGTGGACCCGGCCCGCTACGGCGAGGTCGTCCAGGCCGCCCAGTCCGGCGGCTTCGACCTGCGCGCCCGCCGGCGCCTGGCCGCCCTGGCCTTCGCCCACACCGCGGCGTACGACAACGCCGTGGCCGCCTGGACCGCCGCCCACTTCGGCGAGGACATCCACGCCGACGAGATCCCCGTGTTCCCGCCCTACGCCGGCTTCTCCCTCGAGCGCGCGCAGATCCTGCGCTACGGCGAGAACCCGCACCAGCCCGCGGCGCTGTACCTAGACTCCTCGGCGGCCCCCGGCATCGCGCAGGCCGAGCTGCTGCACGGCAAGCCGATGAGCTACAACAACTACGTGGACGCCGACGCCGCGGTGCGCGCCGCCTTCGACCACCCGGTCCCGGCCGTGGCGATCGTCAAGCACGCCAACCCGTGCGGCGTGGCCGTCACGGACGAGGGCACGGACATCGCGCAGGCGCACGCCAAGGCCCACGCGTGCGACCCGGTCTCCGCGTTCGGCGGCGTGATCGCGGCCAACCGCCCCGTCACCGCCGCCATGGCCGCCCAGGTGAAGGACGTGTTCACGGAGGTCGTCGTGGCCCCGGCGTTCGAGCCCGAGGCCCTGGAGATCCTCTCCGCCAAGAAGAACCTGCGCCTGCTGAGCCTGCCCGAGGGCTTCCTGCGGGACGCAGTGGAGGCCAAGCAGGTCTCCGGCGGCATGCTGCTGCAGATCGCGGACGCGGTGGACGCCGACGGCGACGACCCGGCCACCTGGACCCTCGCCGCCGGCCCGGCCGCCGACGAGGCCGTCCTGGCCGACCTGGCCTTCGCGTGGCGCGCCGTGCGCGCGGCCAAGTCCAACGCCGTGCTGCTGGCCCACGACGGCGCCACGGTGGGCGTGGGCATGGGCCAGGTCAACCGCCTCGACTCCTGCCGCCTGGCCGTCGAGCGCGCCAACACCCTGGGCGCCGCGCAGACCGGCGGGCAGGACGTGAGCAGCGCCGGCGGCGCGGAGAACGTCTCCGGGGAGGGCGCCCCCGAGCGGGCCCGCGGCTCCGTGGCCGCCTCGGACGCGTTCTTCCCGTTCGCGGACGGGCTGCAGATCCTCATCGACGCCGGCGTGAAGGCCGTCGTCCAGCCGGGCGGCTCCGTCCGGGACGAGGAGGTCGTGGCCGCGGCCGAGGCAGCCGGCGTGACCCTGTACCTGACCGGGGCGCGCCACTTCTTCCACGGCTGAGCGGGGCGGGCCGATGGTGTGGAGCCCCTCGGCCTGGTCGTCTCCTTCCTCATCGCCCAGGCCGTGCGGGGCACCTGAGCCGGCCACGATCCACGCCGCCGTCGTCGGAGGGCGCCCCCTCCGACCCGACGCCCCCCCTGGTACCCGGGCGATCCCTCCCGGCCCGGCGAGGGCACCGGCGACGGCCGGGGGCGCTGACGCCGAGCCACACACGGTGTGGCGCGTCCGAGGCGCCGGGTAGATTGGCGGCGAGTCACCCGTTCCCTGCCGACGAGGGCCGCGTCTCGAGTGCGGCCAGAAGGAGAGATCATCCGCATGTCGAAGATCATCTACACGCTCACGGACGAGGCGCCCATGCTGGCCACCGCGTCGCTGCTGCCGATCGTGCGCGCCTACGCGGGCACCGCCGGCGTGGAGCTGGAGACCCGTGACATCTCGCTGGCTGGCCGCATCCTCGCCGCGTTCAAGGACGTCCTGCCCGAGGAGCAGCGCACCGCGGACGCCCTCGCCGAGCTCGGCGAGCTCGTGAAGACCCCCGAGGCCAACGTCATCAAGCTGCCGAACATCTCCGCCTCCGTGCCGCAGCTGCGCGCCGCGATCAAGGAGCTGCAGGCGGACGGCTACGCGCTGCCGGAGTACCCGGACGAGCCGAAGACCGACGAGGAGAAGGACGCGAAGGCGCGATACGACTCCGTCAAGGGCTCCGCCGTGAACCCGGTGCTGCGCGAGGGCAACTCGGACCGCCGCGCCCCGAAGGCCGTGAAGGCGTACGCCAAGCGCTTCCCCCACTCGATGGGCGAGTGGACCCCGGACTCCAAGACCGCCGTCGCCACCATGGGCGCGGACGACTTCCGCGCCAACGAGCAGTCCGTGACCCTGCCGGCCGCCGACGTGCTGACGATCGAGTTCACCGGCGAGGACGGGAAGACCACCGTGCTCAAGGAGGGCCTGAAGGTCCTCAAGGGCGAGGTCGTGGACGGCACGTTCATGTCCGCCAAGGCCCTGGACGCGTTCCTCGCCGAGCAGGTCAAGCGCGCCAAGGAGGAGGGCATCCTCTTCTCCGCGCACCTGAAGGCCACCATGATGAAGATCTCCGACCCGGTGATCTTCGGCCACGTCGTGAAGGCCTACTTCTCCGAGCTGTTCGAGAAGTACGGCGAGCAGCTGGCCGCCGCCGGCCTGTCCGCGAACAACGGCCTCGCCGCGATCGAGGGCGGCCTGGACAAGCTCGACGCCGAGACCGCCGAGGGTGTGCGCGCCGCCATCGCCGCCGCCTACGAGAACGGCCCGGACGTGGCCATGGTGAACTCCGCCAAGGGCATCACCAACCTCCACGTGCCCTCCGACGTGATCGTGGACGCCTCCATGCCGGCCATGATCCGCACCTCCGGCCGCATGTGGAACAAGGACGACCAGACCCAGGACACCCTGGCCGTCATCCCGGACTCCTCCTACGCCGGCGTCTACCAGGCCGTGATCGACGACTGCAAGGCCAACGGCGCCTACGACCCCACCACCATGGGCACCGTCCCGAACGTGGGCCTCATGGCGCAGAAGGCCGAGGAGTACGGCTCGCACGACAAGACGTTCATCATGGACGCCGCGGGCACCGTGGCCGTGAAGAACTCCGCCGGGGAGACCCTGCTCTCCCACGACGTCGAGGCCGGCGACATCTGGCGCGCCTGCCAGACCAAGGACGTCCCGGTGCGCGACTGGGTGAAGCTGGCCGTGACCCGCGCCCGCGCGTCCCAGACCCCGGCCGTGTTCTGGCTGGACGAGACCCGCGCCCACGACCGCGAGCTCATCAAGAAGGTCGAGGAGTACCTCAAGGAGCACGACACCGAGGGCCTGGATCTGCGCATCCTCTCCCCGGTGGAGGCCACCAAGCTCTCGGTGGAGCGCATCCGCCGCGGCGAGGACACCATCTCCGTGACCGGCAACGTGCTGCGTGACTACAACACGGATCTGTTCCCGATCCTCGAGCTGGGCACGTCCGCGAAGATGCTCTCGATCGTCCCGCTGCTCAACGGCGGCGGCCTGTTCGAGACCGGCGCGGGCGGCTCCGCCCCGAAGCACGTGCAGCAGCTGCTGGAGGAGAACCACCTGCGCTGGGACTCCCTCGGTGAGTTCCTCGCGCTGGCCGTGTCCTTCGAACACGAGGCGGTCGCGAACGAGAACCACCGCGCGCAGGTGCTCGCGGACACCCTGGACGCCGCCACCGGCACCCTGCTGATCGAGGGCAAGTCCCCGAAGCGCAAGGTCGGCGAGCTGGACAACCGCGGCAGCCACTTCTACCTGGCGCTGTACTGGGCCCGCGAGCTGGCGAAGCAGACCGAGGACGCCGAGCTGGCGGCCGCGGCGAAGCCGATCGCCGAGGAGCTGGAGGCCCAGGAGGAGACCATCCTGGCCGAGCTCAACGGCGTGCAGGGCTCCCCGGTGGACCTGGGCGGCTACTACGCGCCGGAGATGGAGAAGGTCACCTCGGTGATGCGTCCGTCCGCGACGCTCAACGCGATCGTGGACAAGCTCTCCGTCTGAGCGACTGAGCGTCGGGGGCCGGGCCGCGTGCGTGGAGCGCGCGGCCCGGCCCCTTCTCGTTCCCCGGCGCCCGACGCCGACCCCCGGCCACCCGGCCACCCGAGACGGCTCCCCGCCCGCAACGCGGGTTGAGTTGTCGCGGGTGTTCGAGCCCCGGACCCGTGACAACTCAACCCGCGTTGCCCGGGGCGAGGAGGTGGTCAGCCCGCGTGTGCCGCCTCGTGGGCCAGCAGGGCCTGCTTCGCGGCGGTGCCGTAGAGGTAGTGGCCGGCGGCGCCGTCGGCGCGCACCACGCGGTGGCAGGGCACGACGACGGCCACCAGGTTGGCGGCGCACGCCCCGCCGGCGGCACGCACGGCCCGCGGGGCCCCGCACCGCTCGGCCAGGCCGCCGTAGGTGGCGGGGGAGCCGGGGGCGATGCCGCGCAGCTCCCGCCACGCCCGCTGCCGGAACGCGGTGCCCGGCTGGGCGACGTCGAGGGCGTCCAGCGCGGCCACGTCCCCCGCGGTGTAGGCGGCCAGGGCGTCGGCGACGGGCTGGGACACGCCCGGGCGCGGCTCCACGGGGCGCGGGTTCATCTCGCGGTCGGCGGTCTCCGGGTCCAGGGCCACGAGCCGGTCCATGAGCGTCTCGAGGAGGCGCCCGATCGCGGCGGCGGGGGGCTCCGAGTCCCCCGGCACGGCCACGCCGGAGGCGCGCACCGTCTGGTCCTCGGGGGAGAAGACGGCCACGAGGGTGAGCTCGGTGGCGGGCAGGGCGGCGGCGGTCCAGCGCAGCTCGGGAAGCAGGTCCATCCCCTCATTGTCCTGCACGGCCCGGCCCGGACAGGTGTTCGCGCGTCCCCTCCCTGTGTCAGGCTGGCGTCCATGACCGAGATCCGCGTCTTCGAGCATCGCACCCTCCTGCGCCACCCGCGTGAGGTGGTCTTCCGCTGGCTGGAGAACCCCGGCGCGCTGGAGCGGCTCACCCCGCCCTTCGCGGGCGAGGTGGTCCAGGGACCCACGGACGGCCTCCGCGTGGGCTCCGAGTCGCGGCTGCGCATCCAGGCCCCCGGGGCGGCCGGCCTGTTCGCCGGCGCGGCCCACGGGATGCTCACCGGCCTGCTGCCGGACGCCGTCGCCTCCCGCCTGCCCGGTGGGGCCGCGCCCGCGGTGCCGTGGCGCGCCCGCCACACGGCCTACGAGGAGGGCCGCATGTTCCGGGACGAGATGGTCTCCGGACCTCTGGCCTCCTGGCGGCACACTCACCTGCTCGATGACGCCGCGCCCGGTGAGGCGGACACGGCGGACGGCCGGCGCGGCACGGTCGTGACGGACCACATCGAGTACGCCCTGCCGGGGGAGTCCCTGGTGGCCCGCGTGCCCGCTCTGGGCACCGCGGCCTCGCGCCGCGCCCACGAGGCCTTCGAGGCGGAGCTGGGCCGCCAGTTCGCCTATCGCGCCCGCGTGATGGCCGACGACCTGGACTTCCACGCCGCCCACCCCGGTCCCCTCGTCGGCGGGCCGGCCCGCGCGGTCGCCGTGACGGGGGCCGGCGGACTGATCGGCCGGCAGCTCTGTGCCCTGCTCACCACCGGCGGCCACCGCGTCATCCGGCTCGTGCGGAGCCCGAAGAAGGCCGGCGCGCTGGACGCGGCGCTGTGGGACCCCGGCCGGGAGACCGTGGATGAGGACGCCCTGGCCGAGGCCGACGTCGTCGTGAACCTGGCGGGCGAGCCCATCGCGGGCCGGTTCTCGGACGCGCACAAGGAGGCCGTGCACGACTCGCGCGTGCGCGGCACGCGCACCCTCGTGGACGCGCTCGCCCGGATCGCCGCGCGGGAGGGGGACGAGGCGCGGGCGCGGGCACTCGTGAACGGCTCGGCGATCGGGTACTACGGGGCGGACGCGGGCACGGGCCCGTTCGGCAGCGGCCTCGTCGAGGATCTGGAGCCCGGGGACGACTTCCTCGCCGAGGTCGTCGCGGACTGGGAGGCGGAGGCCCGGCGCGCCGAGGCGGCCGGGATCCGGGTCGCGATGCTGCGGACCGGCGTGGTCCTGAGCCCGGCCGGGGGCATGCTGCAGCAGGTGCTGCCGCTGTTCCTCGCGGGCCTCGGCGGTCCGGTCGCGACCTCGGGTGGGGAGAGCCACGACGGCAGCCCGTGGCTGAGCTGGATCGGCGCGGATGACATCGCGGGGGCCTTCGCCCACGCGGTGCTCGACGACGGCGTCACCGGCCCGGTGAACGCAGTGGCGCCCGTGCCGGTCACGGCCCGGGAGTTCGCCACCGTGCTCGGGCGGGTGCTGCGCCGGCCCGCGGTCATCCCGGTGCCCGAGGCCGGGCCGCGCCTGCTGCTGGGCGAGGAGGGCCGGATGGAGACCGTCGCGGCCGACCAGAAGGTCCTGGCGGACCGGCTGGTCTCCTCCGGCTACGAGATGCGCGACCCCGAACTGGAGGGCGCGTTGCGCCACATCCTCGGGCGGTGACGGGGGTGGGGGCGCGTCCCACAGAGACGCTGCCCCGGCGGGTGGTCAGTCCTGCAGCGCGCCGGTCTCCCGGATGAGCTGGCCTAGCGCGGTGAACGCGTCGCGGGCCAGGGCCTCCCACAGGGCCAGGGCCAGCTGGGGGAAGCCCTCCTGGAGCGCGACCATCACCTGGGCGGTGAGGACTCGCGCCGTCACCGGCCCGCGCGCGCGGACGGTGGAGGGCTGGCGGCCGGGCTGGCCCAGGGCCATCTCGCCGAACGTCATCCCCGGGGTGAGCAGGGTGCGGCGCACGCGGCGGCTGCCCGTGCCCTGACCCGAGAGCTCCACGCTGCCGGAGACGATCACGTAGATGCCGCCGAACGGCTGGCCGGCGCGACGGATGATCTGGCCGTCCGAGTAGACCCGCTCGTCCATCATGGACTCGAGCAGACGCGCGTCGTCCGCGGAGAGGTGCTGCAGCAGGGGTGCCACGGCCGCCTCCTGGGCGTCCCGCGGCAGCAGGTGGGGGGCGTGCCGGGAGAGCAGCCGCTGCTCGGCCCACTGGGCGGCCCGCGAGCGGGAGTCGAAGAACACGAACTGCGCACCCTCGGCGGCGGGATCCACCCCCTCGGCCTCATCCTGCAGCGGCTCGGGCAGGTCGACCTCCACGGACTCCTCGACGGCCGCCATCAGCTCCTTCATCTCCGCGGCGTCCCGGTCCACGACGACGACGTCGAGCCCGTTGCCCAGCGCGCGGGCGAACCACTGGGCCACCAGCAGCCGGGCCGGACGGGAGATGGAGCTGACCGAGCGCATGTCCACCACGAGCGTCTCGAGGACCTCCGGTAGACCACGGCTGACGCGGGCGATCGCGTCCACCTGGCTGAAGCCGAGGTGACCGCCCAGCTCGATCACGTGCACGGTGTCCGCGAACCGCCCGAGCGCCTCGAGGACGACGGCGCTGCGCACCGTGCCCGAGGGCGCCTGATCGATCCGGTAGTGGGTGCGCAGGGCCGCGCGCGGGGAGCCGGTGACCACCGACGGGTGCAGCTCGAAGTCCTCGACGAGGGTCCGCAGGGCGGCCATCGCCGCGGCGCCGAGCCCGTTCTCGTCCGTCGTGTCCGACTGCAGCGCCAGACCGAGGTGGCCCGGCACCACCACGAGCACCGTGCCGCCGCGCGTGGACGCCCAGCCGGGCTGGCCGACGTCGTACGCCCACCGGGAGTCCCGGGTGTCCATGCCGCAGGAGTCCATCACGGAGAGCACACCGCGGACCGTCTCCTCGCTCAGCACACGGTCCCCGGTGACGGGGTGGACGCCGCCGTGCGCGAGGGTGCCGGCGAGCAGGGCGAGGTCCTCCACGGTCACGGCGGCGGCACGCACCGTGGCGATGTCCTCGAGCAGCGTCTCGGGGTCGGCGTCCAGCGTGTCGAGGGACTTCATCAGCCAGGCAGCGGACCGGGTGTGGTGCTGGGCGCGGTTCTCCGCACGCGCGGCCGACTCCGTGACGGTGACCTCGCGGTCGAACAGTGCGGAGAGCAGCTGCATCATGCGCGCGGTGCGGTCGCGGCCACCGCGGCCCTTCACGAGGGAGGCGGTGGCCACCGCGCCCGCGTTCTGCAGCGGGTTGTGCGGCAGGCCCGTGACGGCGTCCACCTCGACCCGGTGGTCCAGGTCGCGCACGGGGGCGGCTCCCACGCGCTCGCCCACCCGCACCGCGCCGAGGTCCTCGAGGGCCTGCGCGTGGAACAGGGGAGAGGCGAGCGTGGCGAGCGGCACGGGCGTCATGGATCCGGAGACGTAGCGGTGCCCGTCCACCAGGAGCATCGCGACGCCCAGCCCGTCCGGGACCTCCCCCTCACCCGCGTGGGCCGACGTGAGGCGATCGAGGTGCTCCTGGACGGGTGTGGTCATGGGTCACAGCCTAGTCAGTGGGACGGTCCCGGGACAGCGTGGCGGAGGCGGGCACAATGGACCCGATGCCCACCCCCGTCGATCCCGTCACCGTCCCGTCCGCCCTCTCCGCCGCCCTCGGCCGCCTCAGCGCCGGCCTGACGTTCGCCGCCGCCCTGCCCGACCTCGAAGCGGCGCTGGACGCGCGCGGGGCGGCCGTCGTCGAGGCGCCCCCGGGCACGGGCAAGACCACCGTGGTCCCGCCCGCGCTCGCGGTCCGGCTCGCGGATCACGGCGGCGGGCGCGTCCTGGTCACGCAGCCGCGGCGGGTCGCGGTGCGCGCGGCCTGGCGGCGGCTGCGCACGGCGGTGCCGGCCGCCGCGGCCGACGCGCAGCCCGGCGCCGGCCCCGACGCGCGGGCTCGGCTCGCGGACGCCGCCGTCGGCTACGCGGTGCGGGGTGATGCGGCCGGCGGCGGGGCCTCGGCCGTCGAGTTCGTGACCCCGGGCCTGCTGCTGCGCCGCCTCCTGGCCGACCCCGGGCTCGACGGCGTGGACGCGGTGGTCCTGGACGAGGTCCACGAGCGGGACCTGGACACAGACGTGCTCTTCGCGCTCCTCGCCGACCTGCGGCAGCTGCGTCCCGAGCTCGCGCTCGTGGCCATGTCCGCCACCGTGGACGCGGCGGCTCTGGCCACCCGCTGGGCCCGCGGCATGGGGGAGGAGGCGCCCCTGCCCGTGGCCTCCACCCCGGCCGTGCTGCACCCGCTGCGCGAGGAGCACGTCCCCTTCCGCGGCCACCGTCTCACCGCCGGGGGCCGCGTGGACCGGGCCTTCCTCGACCACGTCGCGGCCACGGCCGCGCGCGCCCACGCCGCGGCGCTCGACGCCGACCCGACCGTGGACGCCCTCGTCTTCCTGCCCGGCGTGGCCGAGGTCGAGGCGGTCGCGGGGCGCGTCGCCGCGCTCGCCCCGGACACCGAGGTCCGCGTCCTGCACGGCCGCCAGGAGCCCGCCGACCAGGACGCCGCGCTCGCCGGCCGCGCCGACCCCACCGTGCCGCGCGTCGTCGTCGCGACGGCGGTCGCCGAGTCCTCGCTGACCGTGCCGGGGGTGCGCCTCGTCATCGACGCGGGCCTGGCCCGCGAGCCGCGCCGGGACCGGGGGCGCGGCATGGCCGGGCTCGTCACCGTCCAGGCCTCGCGTGCCGCCGCCGGCCAGCGTGCGGGCCGCGCCGCCCGCCTCGGCCCCGGCACGGTGGTCCGCTGCCACACCGCCGCGGCCCTGGGCACCGCGCCCGCAGCCCCGACGCCGGCCCTCGCCGTCGTCGACCTCGCGCCGGTGGCCCTGGCGTTCGCGGCGTGGGGCGCCCCGGGCGGCCACGGGTTGACCCTGCCCGAGGACCCGCCGGCCGACGCGATGGCCGCCGCCGAGCGCACGCTCGCCTCCCTCGACGCGGTGGACGCGGACGGGCGCGTCACCCCGCACGGCGCCGTCCTGGCCGAGCTGCCCCTGGACCCGCCCCTCGGCCACGCCCTCCTGCGCGCGGCACCGTGGACGGGGCCCCGCCCCGCGGCCGAGGCGACGGCGGCCCTCGCCCTGGACCTGCGCGCCCCCGGGGCCGACCTCGAGGCGCTGGTCGCGGCCGTGCGGGACGGCCGGCACCCGGAGGCCGGGCGCTGGCGCCGGGAGGCGGACCGACTGGAACGACTCGCCCGTCGGCACGCACACCACGCCCCGGGCGAGCCCGGGCCCGAGGCGACGGCGACCGCGCGGCGCCACCCCGCCGGCCTCGTGGCCGCCCTGGCCTTCCCCGCGTGGATCGCCCGACGCGCGGGGGAGGCGGGCGCGTACCTGCTCACCTCCGGCACCCGCGCGGCCCTGCCCCGCGACGCCGCCGGCGGCGGCCTGGCGGGGCAGGAGTGGCTGGCCGTGGCCGAGGTCGCCCGCGTGGCCGGGGACGCGGCCGGCATGGGTGCCGCGATCCGCGCGGCCGCGCCGATCGACCGGCCGCTCGCCGAGCTCGCCGGCGCGGGCCTGCGGCGCACCGAGGACACCGCCGACTGGCGCGGGGACCGGCTCACCGGCCGACGCGTGGACCGGCTGGGCGCGCTCGTGCTGGCGGAGACGCCGGCCCGCGTCGCCCCCGACGCCGCCGCGCAGGCCGTGCGCGCCGCACTCGCCGCCGACGGCCTCGCCCGGTTCGACCCGAGCGGTCGAGCCGAACGCCTGCGCCGCCGGGTGCACCTGCTCCACCGCGTCCTCGGCGCCCCGTGGCCGGACCTCTCGGACGCGGCGCTGCCCGGCCTGGACGCGCTGGTCGACGGGCTCGCGGCCGACCTGGCCGCGGGGCGGCCCCTCGCGCGCCTGGACGCCGAGGCGCTGCTGCGCGGTGCCCTGCCGTGGCCGGAGGCGGGGCGGCTGGACGAGCTCGCCCCCGAGCGTCTGCCCGTGCCGAGCGGGCGCGCCGTCGTCGTGGACTATCCGGCCGTCCACGAGGACACCCCGCCCGTGGTCGCCGCCAAGCTGCAGGAGTTCTTCGGGGCGCGTGTCACCCCCGCTGTCGCGGACGGTCGTGAGCCGGTGGTCCTGCACCTGCTCTCCCCGGCAGGTCGCCCGCTCGCCGTGACCGCCGACCTGCCCTCCTTCTGGGCCGGCCCCTACGCGCAGGTCCGCGCTGAGAACCGGGGGCGCTACCCCAAGCACCCGTGGCCCGAGGATCCCGCCGCCGCGGAGCCGACCGCCCGGACGAACCGCCGCGCCCGCTGAGAAAGGGGTCCGCGAAACGTGCAGGAATCGCTGTGATGCGTGATGATGGCCGTCACATCCGACTCGCATCGATTGAGGTTCCACTTGTGAGACACGACACGCGGGCACGTCAACGGCGCCGGGCCACGCTGGCCGGCGCCGTCGCCGCGGGCGCGCTGATCCTGGCCGGGTGTGCTCCGGCCGAGCAGACGCCCACCCTGACCTGGTACACCAACCCCGACGACGGCGGGCAGGCGAAGATCGCCGCCCAGTGCACCGACGCCGCGAACGGCCGGTACAGAGTCGAGACGTCCATGCTTCCGACGGACGCCGCCTCCCAGCGCGAGCAGCTGACCCGCCGCCTCGCCGCGGGCGACACGTCGATGGACATCATGTCCCTCGACCCGCCGTTCGTCCCCGAGCTCGCCGAGCCCGGCTTCCTGGCCCCCGTGCCGGAGGAGATGCAGGCGTACGCGAAGGACAACGCCCTGGAGGGCGCGCTCGCGGCCGCCAGCTGGAAGGACGAGCTCGTCACGGTCCCGTTCTGGGCCAACACGCAGCTGCTCTGGTACCGCAAGTCGGTCGCCGAGGCCGCGGGGCTGGACATGTCCCAGCCCGTCACGTGGGACCAGCTGATCGAGGCCGCCCGCAGCCAGGACAAGGACCTGGCCGTCCAGGGCGCCCGTGCGGAGTCCATGACCGTGTGGCTCAACGCGCTCATCGAGGGCGGCGGGGAGCAGATCGTCCCCAACGCCGAGGCGCCCACGGACGAGGTCACCACGAACCTCGACTCCGAGGCCGGCCGCACGGCCGCCCGGATCATCTCCACGATCGGCAAGGAGGGTCTCGGCAGCGCCGGCCTGCCGACGCAGGACGAGAACGCCTCCATGCTGCTCTTCCAGGGCAAGAACGGCTCGTTCATGGTCAACTGGCCGTTCGTCTGGCCGGCCACCCTCGGCTCCGTGGAGGAGGGCTCGCTGCCGGAGGACCTGCCCGAGGACATCGGCTGGGCCGTCTACCCCCGCACCGTCGAGGGCGAGGACGCCGCGCCGCCCGTGGGCGGCATCAACCTGGGGGTGGGCGCGAAGTCCGAGCACCAGGACCTCGCCTGGGACGCGATCTCCTGCATCACCACCACCGAGCACCAGAGCCAGTACTTCGTCGAGAACGGCAACCCGCCCGCCGACCCGGCGGCCTACGACGCCCCCGAGGTCGCCGAGAAGTACCCCATGGCGGACACCATCCGGGAGTCCCTCGAACTCGGCGCCCCGCGGCCGCAGACCCCGTACTACAACGAGGTCTCCACCGCGATCCAGCAGCGCTACGCGCCGCCGTCGGGCGTCTCCGAGTCCACCCCGGCCGAGACCGACGACTTCATCCAGGAAGTCCTGAGAGGGGAGCGTCTGCTGTGAGCCACGTCGACACCGCACCCGCCGCATCCACCCCGCGCGCCGCCGAGGGTCGTCGCCCCCGCCGGGTGAAGTCCCAGCGCGCGAAGTCCGAGGCGCGTCTCGGCTGGCTCCTGGCCGGCCCCGCGTTCTTCGTGATGCTGTTCGTGGTCCTGTACCCGATCCTGCAGGCCCTCTACGACTCGCTGTTCAAGTACCGGCTCACCGCGCCGGGCGACCGCGAGTTCGTGGGCCTGGGCAACTACGGCGTGATCCTCACGGACCCCGTGTTCTGGAAGGGCCTCGGGGTGACCCTGCTGATCACCGTGGTGACCGTGGTGGTCGAGCTCATCCTCGGCTTCCTGCTGGCCCTGGCCATGCACCACGCCATCAAGCAGACCCGCGGCCTGATCCGCACGATCATCCTGGTGCCGTACGGCATCATCACCGTGGTCTCCGCGTTCGCGTGGTTCTACATGTTCTCGATCGACTCGGGCTACATCAACGCCTGGTTCGAGTGGCTGCCGGGCGTCGACGCGGACCTGAACTGGTTCGCGCAGGGCAGCACCGCGCTGTTCGTGATCATGCTCTCCGAGATCTGGAAGACCACCCCGTTCATCTCCCTGCTCCTGCTGGCCGGCCTGGCCCAGGTGCCGGGCGACCTCACCGAGGCCGCCTCCGTCGACGGCGCCTCGTGGTGGCAGCGGATGAAGCTGGTCATCCTGCCGAACATGAAGGCCTCGATCATGGTGGCCGTCCTGTTCCGCGCGATGGACGCGTTCCGCATCTTCGACTCCATCTACATCATGACCAACGGCGCCTACGGCACCGAGGTCCTCTCGCTGCTGGCCTACCGCACGTCCATCGGCCGGCTCGAGATCGGCATGGGTTCGGCGGTCTCCGTGATCCTGTTCCTGTGCGTGGCCCTCATGGCGGTCATCGCCGTCAAGGGCTTCAAGGTGGACCTGGCCGACCGAGGAGGTTCCAAGTGAGCACCGCCGCATCCGCTCCCGCCCCCGAGGGCCGCGCGCCTGAGGGCCGCGCGCCCCACCGTCGCGGCACCGGAAAGGCCACCGCACTGTGGTGGATCCTCACCGTCGTGATCGGCGTGTGGTGCCTCTTCCCGCTGTTCTCGATCTTCGCGACCAGCTTCAAGACGCCCGCCGACCTCGCCAACGGCAAGCTGCTGCCCACCCAGTGGTCCACCGTGAACTACGAGGAGATCTTCGTGGGCGGCTCGCGCGAGCTGTTCCTCACGGCGCTGCGCAACTCGATCGGCATCACCGTGATCGCCACGATCATCGCCGTCATCCTGGCCACGCTGTGCGCCTACGCGATCGCCCGCCTGGACTTCCCGGGCAAGCGGATCGTGCTCACGGTGTCCCTGATGGTCTCGATGTTCCCCGTCATCTCCCTGGTGACGCCGCTGTTCAACATGTGGCGCACCCTCGGGCTGTACGACACGTGGCTCGGCCTGATCATCCCCTACCTGTCCCTGACCCTGCCGATCTCCATCTGGACCCTGGCCGCGTTCTTCCGCCAGATCCCGTGGGAGCTCGACCAGGCCGCGCAGGTGGACGGCGCCACCCCGCTCGAGGCGTTCCGCAAGGTGATCGTCCCGCTGGCCGCCCCCGGCGTCTTCACGACGGCGATCATCGCCTTCTTCATCGCCTGGAACGACTTCGTGTTCGGCATCTCCCTGACCTCCACCGAGACCGCGCGCACCGTGCCCGCCGCCCTGGCCTTCTTCACCGGCGCCTCGCAGTTCGAGTCGCCGACCGGGGCCATCTCGGCGGCCGCGATCATCGTGACCATCCCGATCGTGATCCTGGTGCTGGCGTTCCAGCGTCAGATCGTGGCCGGCCTGACCAACGGCGCGGTGAAGGGCTGAGGCCCGCACACGAGACCTCCCGAAAGGACCCCCCGATGGCCTCCATCACCCTGAACCACATCGACAAGACCTACGACGACGGCTTCCACGCCATCAAGGACGTGAACCTGGAGATCGAGGACGGCGAGTTCGTCATCCTCGTGGGCCCCTCCGGCTCCGGCAAGTCCACGCTGCTGCGCATGATCGTGGGCCTCGAGGACATCACCGACGGCGAGATGCTGATCGACGGCCGCCGCGTGAACGAGGCGGCCCCCAAGGACCGCAACCTCGCGATGGTGTTCCAGAACTACGCGCTGTACCCGCACCTGACGGTGTACGAGAACATCGCCTTCCCGCTGCGGCTGATCAAGGACAACAAGCCCTCCGAGGAGGAGATCGACCGCAAGGTGCGCGACGCCGCCCGCGTGCTCGAGCTCGAGGACCACCTCGAGCGCAAGCCCGGCAACCTCTCCGGCGGCCAGCGTCAGCGCGTGGCCATGGGCCGGGCGATCGTGCGCGAGGCGGACGCGTTCCTCTTCGACGAGCCGCTGTCCAACCTGGACGCCAAGCTGCGTGGGCAGATGCGCGCGGAGATCTCGCAGCTGCAGCGCCGCCTGGCCACCACCTCCGTCTACGTGACGCACGACCAGACCGAGGCCATGACCCTGGGCGACCGGGTGGCCGTGCTCAAGAAGGGCGAGCTGCAGCAGGTGGCCAGCCCGCGCGAGCTCTACGAGCAGCCGCTCAACCTGTTCGTGGCCGGCTTCATCGGCTCGCCGTCGATGAACTTCCTGCCCGCCTCGCTGAAGCAGAAGGAGGGCGGCCACGTGCTGTCCTCGCCGATCGGTGACATCCCGGTGCCGCCCGAGAAGGCCCGCGCCGCCGAGGGGCGGGACATCGTGTTCCTCGGCCTGCGGCCGGAGTTCTTCGAGGACGCCGAGCTGGTGGAGGACAGCCGCCGCGACCAGGGCTCCACCTTCGACGCGACGCTCACGCACCTGGAGTGGCTCGGCCACGAGCAGTACGGCTACATCGAGTTCGATCCGGACCCGGCCGTGGCCGAGATGCTCTCCTCGCTGGCCAAGGACCTGGACGCGGACGAGCTGCGCCCCGTCGTCGTGGCCACCCTCTCCGGCGAGTCCCGCGCCCGGCCGGGCACGCCGACCCGCCTGTGGGTGGACACCACCCGCGTGCACCTGTTCGACCCGACCACCGGTGAGAACCTCACCCGCGACCCCGAGGTCGGCGCGGAGCTGACCCGCCGGGCCGCCGAGGAGCGCCGCCGCCAGATCGAGATGGCCACCGAGCGCGATGCCGCCGAACGCGAGGCGGACGCGCCGCGCCGCTGAGCCGGCACCGCGGACGCCGGGGGCGGGTCAGTACCCGCCCTCGGCGTCCACCAGGCCCTCCAGCTCCGTCCCGGCCGCGCGGGCCCGCAGGTTCCGCTCGACCCGCGCGTGGAGCAGCGGGACGCACATCTCCGGGGTGTCCGCCGTGTGCGGCGTGATGAGCGCACGCTCCTCCGTCCAGAGCGGGTGGCCCTCCGGCAGCGGCTCGGGGTCGGTGACGTCCGTGCCGTAGCCGTGCAGCCGGCCCGCCGCGAGGGCCTCGACGACGGCGTCCGTGTCCACCAGCGTCCCGCGGGCGATGTTCACGAGCACGGCGTCCTCGTCCAGGAGGGCGAGGCGGTCGGCGTCGAACAGGCCGCGGGTCTCGTCCGTGGCGGCCGCGGCGATCATCACGACCTGCGCACCGGGCAGGACCTCGTCGAGGCGGTCGGTCGTGACGGTGCGGTCCGCGCCGGGCACGTCTCCCGCGCGTCGGCGGACCGCGGTGACGTGCACGTCCCAGGTCTTGAGCAGGCGGATGTACTCCTGTGCGATCCCGCCGCCGCCCACGACCACGGCGTTCAGGCCGTTCAGGGTGCGGCCGGAGGAGGGGCCCCACGTGGTGGCGCGGACGCGCGCGGGCAGGTCCCGCAGCAGGGCCAGGGTGAGCAGCAGCGCGTGTTCGGCCACCGGCGGCGCGTACGTGTCCTTGGCGGACGTCCACACGAGGTCCGGGCGGCTGCGCACGAGGGGGACAAACGGCTCGATCCCGGCGAACGGGAGCTGCACCCAGCTCACCCGGGGGTGGGCGGCCAGGGCCGCAGCGAGCGCATCGACCGGGATCGGGCGGACCATCAGCAGGGCCGTGGCGGAGGTGTCGCCCTCGGCCACGGCGGCGCCGCCGACGTCGGCCACGGCCTGCTCGGCCAGCCGACGGGCGTGGGCGTAGGGGGTGCCGGCGACGTCCTGCGCCGCGGGGAGGATGAGCAGACGCTCGGGGACGTCGTCGGGTCGGGTGCGGGGGAGAGTGGAAGTGGTGGGCATGGTGCCCACCGTCCCACATCCTCCGGGCCTGGTTCAGCCGGCGACGGCGTCCCGGTGCGCGGCGGACAGCCGCAGGTAGGTGGCCGCGTTCTTCTTGAGGCCCTCCCGCTCCTCGTCCGTGAGGGGGCGGCGGACCTTCGCGGGGACGCCCGCCACGAGCGAGCCGGCCGGGACCTGCGTCCCCTCGAGCACCAGGGCGCCGGCGGCCACGAGCGAACCGGCGCCGATGACCGCGCCGTTCATCACCGTGGCGGACATGCCGATCAGGCAGTCGTCCTCCACGGTGGCCCCGTGCACCACGGCGGAGTGGCCCACGGAGACACCGGCGCCCAGGGTGCACGGGAAGCCCTCGTCCGCGTGCAGCACCACGTTGTCCTGCAGGTTGGTGCCCGCCCCGACGCGGATGGGGGCGGAGTCACCGCGGGCGGAGACGCCGTAGAAGGCCGAGGAGCGCTCGGCCATCTCGACGTCGCCGGTGATCGCGGCGGTCGGGGCGAGGAAGACGGACTCGTGGATGCGCGGGGTGGCACCCGCGACGGTGATGATGTGGGCCATGCCACCAGCCTAGGCGGGCAGGACGACGGCGCCGCGTGGCGCCGTCGTCCCGGGCTCAGCTGAAGACGACGGTCCGCCGGCCGTCCGCGAGGACGCGGTGCTGGGCGTGCCAGCGCACGGCCTGCGCGAGCGTGGAGCCCTCGACGTCGCGGCCGCGGGCCACGAAGTCGGCGGCGGTCTGGGCGTGGGTCACCGGCTGCACGGACTGCGCGATGATCGGGCCCTCGTCCAGGTCGGCGGTCACGTAGTGGGCGGTGGCGCCGATGAGCTTCACGCCGCGTTCGTGCGCCTGGTGGTAGGGGCGGGCGCCCTTGAAGGAGGGCAGGAACGAGTGGTGGATGTTGATGGCCATCCCGGCCAGGTCCCGGCACAGCTCGTCCGAGAGGATCTGCATGTAGCGGGCCAGGACCACCAGCTCGATGTCGAACTGGGCGATCAGATCGCGCAGCCGGTCCTCCGCGGCCTCCTTGGAGTCCCGGCTCGAGGGGTCCTTCGAGACGGGCACGTGGATGAAGGGCACGCCGTAGAAGGAGGCGAGCGGCTGCAGGTCCAGGTGGTTCGAGACCACCACGGGGATCTCGATGGGCAGGGTGCCGGCGCGCTGCTGGAAGAGCAGGTCGTTGAGGGTGTGCCCGTCCTTGGAGCACATCACGAGGGTGCGCATGCGCTGCGCCGCGTCCCACAGGCCCATGCGCATGCCGAACTCCTCGCGCACCGGCGCGAGCGCCTGCTCGATGTCCTCCCGCGTGGCCGGGGTCACGAACTCCACGCGCATGAAGAAGTCGCCGGTGTCCGGGGAGTCGTACTGCTGCGACTCGGTGATGTCCGCCTCCACGCCCAGCAGGGCGCCCGTCACGGCGTGCACGATGCCCTTGCGGTTCGTGCAGGCCAGCGTGAGCACGCGGGCGTGCTCCGCGCCGGAGGCGGGGGAGGGGCTGGGGGAGAGGGCTGCCGTGTCCATGGCGTCGATGGTAGGCGGTGCCGGCCGCGCGGAACCGCGGGATGACGGGGCTGATCCCTGGTCGGGGGGCCGGGCCCCGTGTCATCCTCAAGACCAGGTTCCCCGCCGCGCGGCGGCGCGGGAAGCAAGACGCGGCGCCCGGCCCGGCCGGTCGCCCCAGACGACCGAGGAGCACCCCCATGCCACAGTCCACCCTCTACTGGATCATCGCGGCGATCATCGTCGTGCTGCTGATCCTGATCATCCTCTCGGTGATCGCCTCCCGCCGTCGTCGTGAGGCCGAGGCCGAGGCCGCCGAGACCCGGCTCGAGCGCCGGGGCGTCAGCGCGGACACCGCGGGTGAGCAGGCGGCCGCCGCCGCGGCCGCCCCCGCGGCCCCGACCCGCCTCTCCCGCCTGGACGAGGTGGCGGCCGAGAAGGACGCTCGCCCCGCGGCCGCGGTGAAGCCCGCCGGGGGTCCGGCTGCGTCCGACACCGCCGCGGCGGACCGCGAGACCGACGAGTCCGTCGCCGGCGTGGCCGGCGGTGCGGGGGTGACCGTGGACCAGCAGGACGCCCCGAGCACCGAGGCCACCGCTGAGACCCCCCGTCGCGATGCCGCGGCTCCGGCCACCCGGCGCACTCTGCGCCCCGCCGCGGCGGCGCCGAGCACAGCGCGCGAGGCGGACACCGTGGGCCTGGGCGCGGCCGGTGTGGCCGGCGGCTCCGGCGTCACTCTGGACGAGCAGACGCCCGCGGCCGACGTCCCGGCGACCCCGGCCTCCCCGTCCCCGGTGGCCGAGACCCCCGCTCCGGCGGCACCGGCCGCCGCGGCCCCGGACCACCGGAGCCACCTCACCCCGGCTCCCGAGCACGTGCCCGGGACTGTCCCCGCCGACCAGGTCGCCGCCGAGCACACCCCCACCAAGGAGTTCGCCACGGACGCGATCCCCGCCCCGCAGGGCGAGCACCTCGAGACGCACACGGTCGCCACCACCGCGCACGGCTCGGTCACCGTCGTGGCCACCGAGTCGGACCAATCCGAGCAGAACGGCGCCGACGGGACGGAGCGCTCGGCCGCCGGGTCCCTGCGCGTCGACGGCACGCCCGGCGTGCCCGGTCGCGTGGCCGAGGCGGACCGCGAGTCGGCGCGCACCGACGACCACCGCGCGGACGCCGCGCAGCCGGCGGCGGTCGAGTCCGCGGCCGAGCGCCCGTCCCTCGAGGCCGCCCCGGCCACCCGCCGGGCCGAGACCCCGGAGACCCACGCCGGCACCACGCCGGCCACGCCCCTGGGCGGCACCCCGGAGCTGGACCCGACCGCGGCCTCGTCCGGCCGCGCGGAGGACGCCACCCCGGCGACCCGCCGCGAGGCCCGCGCCGCGCAGTCGGCGGCAGCCGCCGGGACTGCTGGGACCGCCGAGACCACCGCGCCGACGTCGTCGACGCCCTCGACGGTGGCCCCGGACACCTCCACCTCCTCCGCCCCCACGGATGAGGAGCCCGCCGAGGACGACACCGAGGGCGCCGCCCTCCCGGACCTGCGGGCGGACCGCGACGAGACCCGAGGCTCGGACGCCGAGGGCGAGTCGAAGCTGGCCCAGGCCGGCGCCGTGGCGGCCTCCGCGTTCGAGACCGTGCGTGACAAGGTCGCCATCCCGCTGCGGGACAACGTGGCCGTGCCCGCCAAGGACAAGGCCGTGAAGGTGGTCAAGGACAAGCTGGCCCAGGCGCAGGAGCGCCGCTGGGGCAAGCGCTGACCGAGGCATTCGCCCCACGACGACGGCGGCCGCCCCCTCGTGTGAGGGAGCGGCCGCCGTGCGTTCAGCGGCGCGCGCGGGCGCCCGCCGGGGGAGGGAGCCGTCAGATGCGGGCCTCGCCGCCGGCCTCGACGCCCGGGATGCCGTCGCCCTCGTGGCGCTTGACCTCGTCCTCGATGCGCTGGCCGATCGTGGCGTCCACGTTCTTCCAGTACTCGAAGGCGCGGGCCTGGACGTCCTGGCGGACACCCTTCAGCGCGCCGGCCACGGTCTCCACGAAGTCGTCGCGCTCCTGGTCCGAGAAGACCTCGCGGACGAGGGTGCCGGCCTGGCCGAAGTCGTCGTCGTCCGCGCGCAGGGCCTGGGCCTCGCGGGTCAGGGTGCCGTCGGCCTCCCAGCCGTCGTCCACCGGGCCGGTCTCGTCCGACCAGGAGTCGCCGTTGGAGTTCGGCACGTAGGTGGAGCGGTCGCCGGTGTGGTCGTACCACATCTGGCCGTCGAAGGCGTAGTTGTGCACCGCGTTCTTGGGGCGGTTCACCGGCAGCTGGTTCACGTGGGCGCCCACGCGGTACAGCTGCGCGTCGTGGTACGCGAAGGCGCGGCCCAGGAGCATGCGGTCCGGGGAGAGGCCGATGCCCGGCACGGTGTTGCTCGGGCTGAACGCGGCGGACTCGATCTGCGCGAAGTGGTTCTCCGGGTTGCGGTTCAGGGTCAGCGTGCCGACCTTGATGCGCGGGTAGTCCTTCTGGGAGATCGTCTTCGTCAGGTCGAAGGGGTTGAACCGGTAGGTCTTGCCCTCCTCGTAGGGGATCGCCTGGATGTAGAGGTCCCACTTGGGGTGGTCGCCCTTGGCGATGGACTCGAACAGGTCCTGGCGGTGGAAGTCGGCGTTCTCGCCGGCCATCTTGGTGGCCTCGTCGTTCGAGAGGTTGTGCACGCCCTGCTGGGAGATGAAGTGGTACTTCACCCAGTGCTTCTCGCCCTGGGCGTTGACCCACAGGTAGGTGTGGGAGCCGTAGCCGTTCATCTCACGCCAGGTGCGGGGCAGGCCGCGCGGGCCCATCAGGTAGGTCACCTGGTGCGCGGACTCGGGGTTGTTGGTCCAGAAGTCCCACTGCATGGTGGCGTCGCGCAGGCCGGAGTCCGGCAGGCGCTTCTGCGAGCGGATGAAGTGGGTGAACTTCATCGGGTCGCGCAGGAAGAAGATCGGGGTGTTGTTGCCGACGAGGTCGTAGTTGCCCTCCTCGGTGTAGAAGCGCAGCGCGAAGCCGCGCACGTCGCGCCAGGTGTCCGGGGAGCCGAGCTCGCCGGCCACGGTGGAGAAGCGCAGGAGGGTCTCGGTCTTCGTGCCGGGCTGGAACACGAGGGCCTTGGTGTACTTCGACACGTCCTCGGTCACCTCGAACTCGCCGAACGCGCCCGAGCCCTTGGCGTGCGGGCGGCGCTCCGGGATGTTCATGCGGTTGAAGTGCTGGTGGGTCTCCAGCAGGTGGGTGTCGTGCAGGACGATGGGCCCCTCGCTGCCCACGGTCAGGGACTGGCGGTCGCTGATGGCCGGGGCGCCGTTCTGGCGGGTGGAACCGGTCGCGTGCGGGGTCTTCTTCTGGTACTCCGTCATGGAACTCTCCTTCGTCGATCGACGTCGGCCGCGCACCGATCGGCGCGGTGGGCGGCGTCATCCCCGATCTTGGCATATTTCTGAATCAGTCAAAAGAACCGGGTGCCGGGGTCGGTCGCCGGGGCCGCGGGCCGCCGTCGCGCAGGCCCGACGACGGCGCCTGGTCACTAGGATGGAGGGCACCGGAGCCTTCCGGCCGCACAGACCCCCGTTCGAAGGGAACCCCCGTGACGCAGACGCCCGACATCAACACCCAGCCCCTCGCCGAGGTGGACCCGGAGATCGCCGCGGCGCTCGCGGACGAGCTCGGCCGCCAGCGGGGCACGCTCGAGATGATCGCCTCGGAGAACTTCGTGCCGCGCGCCATCCTCGAGACGCAGGGCTCGGTGCTGACCAACAAGTACGCGGAGGGCTACCCGGGCCGCCGCTACTACGGCGGCTGCGAGTTCGTGGACGTGGCCGAGAACCTGGCCATCCAGCGCGCCAAGGACCTGTTCGGCGCCGAGCACGCCAACGTCCAGCCGCACGCCGGCGCCCAGGCCAACGTGGCCGTGATGACCTCGCTGCTGGACCACGGGGACACGATGATGGGCCTGTCCCTGGCGCACGGCGGCCACCTGACGCACGGCATGAAGCTGAACTTCTCCGGCAAGAACTACAGCATCGCCGCGTACGAGGTGGAGCCGGACACCCACCGCATCGACATGGACAAGGTGCGCGAGAAGGCCCTCGAGGCCCGGCCGAAGGTGATCGTGGCCGGCTGGTCCGCCTATCCCCGTCAGCTCGACTTCGCCGCCTTCCGCTCGATCGCGGACGAGGTCGGCGCCCGGCTCTGGGTGGACATGGCCCACTTCGCCGGCCTCGTGGCCGCCGGCCTGCACCTGAACCCGGTGCCGCACGCCGACGTCGTCTCCTCCACCGTGCACAAGACCCTCGCCGGCCCCCGTTCGGGCTTCATCCTCTCCACCGAGGAGCTGAAGAAGAAGATCGACTCCGCCGTGTTCCCGGGCCAGCAGGGCGGCCCGCTGATGCACGCGATCGCGGGCAAGGCCGTGGCCTTCAAGATCGCCGGCTCCGCGGACTTCAAGGAGAAGCAGGAGCGGACCCTGGCCGGCGCGCAGATCCTGGCCGAGCGCCTGACCGCCCCGGACATGGCCGAGCACGGCATCTCGGTGCTCACCGGCGGCACGGACGTGCACCTGGTCCTGGTGGACCTGCGCGAGTCCCAGCTGGACGGCAGGCAGGGCGAGGACATCCTGCACGAGGTCGGCATCACCGTGAACCGCAACTCGGTGCCGTGGGACCCGCGTCCGCCGATGACCACCTCCGGCCTGCGCATCGGCACCCCCGCGCTGGCCTCCCGCGGCTTCGGCGAGGCCGAGTTCCGCGAGGTGTCCGACGTCATCGCCGAGGCGCTGAAGCCGAGCCCGGACGTGGAGGCGCTGCGCGCCCGCGTCGTGAAGCTCACCGAGGACTTCCCGCTGTACGACGGCCTCGAGGGCTGGTGAGCCGCCGATGACCGCGAAGGTCCTGGACGGCAAGGCCACCGCCGCCGCGATCAAGGAGGAGCTGCGCGGCCGCGTGGCCGCCCTCGCCGAGCGCGGGCACACCCCCGGCCTCGGCACCCTGCTCGTCGGTGAGGACGCCGGCTCGCAGAAGTACGTGGCGGGCAAGCACCGCGACTGCGCCGAGGTGGGCATCGAGTCCATCCAGCGTGAGCTGCCCGCGGACGCGACGGAGGAGCAGATCCTCGACGTCGTGCGCGAGCTGAACGAGGACCCGGCCTGCACGGGCTACATCGTCCAGCTGCCGCTGCCGAAGCACGTGGACACCCAGAAGGTGCTCGAGGCCATCGACCCGGACAAGGACGCGGACGGCCTGCACCCCATGAACCTGGGGCGGCTCGTGGCCTCGGTCGGCGGCGAGCTGGACTCGCCGCTGCCGTGCACCCCGGCCGGCTGCGTCGAGCTGCTGCGCCACCACGGTGTGGGGCTGGCCGGCAAGCACGTGCTCGTGATCGGCCGCGGCGTGACCATCGGCCG
The DNA here is from genome assembly GCF_019091605.1 of Micrococcus sp. GbtcB5. Taxonomy (NCBI): domain Bacteria; kingdom Bacillati; phylum Actinomycetota; class Actinomycetes; order Micrococcales; family Micrococcaceae; genus Micrococcus; species Micrococcus sp. GbtcB5. The sequence continues at coordinate 11,892 of NZ_JAGXJK010000008.1, read as the reverse complement.
GCCCGCCGGCCTCGTGTTCACCCGCCGCGAGGTCAACGCCACCGTGACCCTGGCCCACACCGGCACCACGAACCTCGACGAGCTGCTGGCGAGCGCCGACGTCGTGATCGCCGCCGCCGGCTCCGCCCACATGGTGAAGCCGGAGCAGGTCAAGGAGGGCGTGATCGTCCTGGACGTAGGCGTCTCCCGCGTGACCGGGGAGGACGGGACGTCGCGCGTCCTGGGCGACGTGGACCCGGCCGTGAAGGAGAAGGCGGCCTGGATGGCGCCGAACCCGGGCGGCGTCGGGCCGATGACCCGCGTCATGCTGCTGGCGAACGTCGTCGAGGCCGCCGAGCGCGCCGCCGACGGCGAGGACTGGGCGGGGGAGCGGGCCGGCGCCTGACCTCTCCCCGCCCCGCGACGAACCCTGCGAATCGCAGGGTTCGTCGCCGAGGGGGCGGCGCGCGTCCGGGCGGGTGGTGCGCCTATGCTGTCGCCTTGTGAGTCACACCACTCTGCACGCGTCCCCCGGCGACGCCTCCGTCATCCGTGCCCGTGGGCTGCGCAAGCAGTACGGCGAGTTCCACGCCGTGAAGGGCATCGACCTGGACGTGCGTCCCGGCGAGTGCTTCGGCCTGCTCGGCCCCAACGGCGCGGGCAAGTCCACCACCATGCGCATGCTCGCGGGCACCTCGCAGCGCACCGCGGGCGAGCTGACCATCCTGGGCATCGACCCGGAGGAGGACGGGCCGGCCGTCCGTGCGCGCCTGGGCGTGGTGCCGCAGCAGGACAACCTGGACGAGGAGCTCACCGCCCGGGAGAACATCCTGATCTACGGCCGCTACTTCGGCCTGCCCTACTCATACCTGCGGCCCAAGGCCGAGGAGCTGCTGGCCTTCGCCCAGCTCACCGAGAAGGCGGACGCCAAGGTCACCGACCTCTCCGGCGGCATGAAGCGCCGGCTCGTGATCGCCCGCGCCCTGGTCAACGAGCCGGCCCTCTTCCTCCTCGACGAGCCCACCACGGGCCTGGACCCGCAGGCCCGCCACATCCTGTGGGACCGCCTCTACCGGCTCAAGGAACGCGGCACCACGCTGCTGCTGACCACGCACCACATGGACGAGGCGGAGCAGCTGTGCGACCGGCTCGTCGTCGTCGACGGCGGCGAGATCATGGCCGCCGGCACCCCCGCCGAGCTCATCCGCGAGCACGCCTCCCGTGAGGTCCTCGAGGCGCGCTTCGGCGCGGACCGCAACGAGGCCGCGGCCCGCACCGTCCAGGCCCACGCGGGTGACGGCGTCGTGCACCGCGTCGAGGTCCTCCCGGACCGCGTCCTCGTCTACGCCCGACGCGCGGACGACCTGCACGACGTCGTGCAGCGCCTCGTCGACGAGGGCGCCCTGCCCGCCCCCGCCACCACGCTGACCCGCCGCGCGAGCCTCGAGGACGTGTTCCTCATCCTCACCGGCCGCACCCTGGTGGACTGACCCGTGCCGTCCCCCACCACGACGACGGCCCCCGGCCCCGCCTCGCCCGCCGAGCCGCTGCGCCCGCCGGTCACCGCGGCGGCGTCCGCGGAGCGTGTGAGGCGCCGCGGCGTCCTGCTCTACGCCGAACACCAGCTGCGGAACATGCGTCGCTACGGCGCGGTGCTGCTCGTCGGGGCGCTCGGCGAGCCCGTGCTCTACCTGCTGGCCATGGGCCTGGGCCTGGCCCAGCTCATGGGCGGGGGGATGCCGCAGGACGCCCTGGGCGGGGTCTCCTACGTCGCGTTCATCGCCCCGGCGCTGCTGGCCTCGGGCGCGCTGATGACCGCGTCCGTCGAGTTCTCCTACCCGGTGATGGGCGGGTTCCAGTGGCAGCGGACGTACTACGCGGCGCAGGCCACTCCGCTGTCTCCGGCGCAGATCGCCCTGGGCCACCTCGTGGCGGTGAGCCTGCGGTTCGTGTTCCAGGCTGCCGTGTTCCTGCTGGTGATGCTGGCGTTCGGCGTGGTCTCGAGCCCGTGGGCGTGGGTGCAGGTCCTCACCGCCACGCTCGGCGGGCTCGCCGTCGGCGCGCCGATCATGGCGTTCGCGGCCTCCCTGAAGGAGGACAAGGGCCAGTTCGCCACCCTGCAGCGGCTCGTGATCATGCCCCTGTTCCTGTTCTCCGCCACCTTCTACCCGCTCGAGGCGCTGCCGGTGTGGCTGCGCTGGATCGGCTGGCTCTCGCCGCAGTGGCATGCCGCCCAGCTCGGCCGCGTGCTCTCCTACGGGATGGCCGAGCCGGGCTGGCTCACCGTGGTGCACGTGGCGTTCCTGCTGGCCCTCGCGCTCGGCGGGGCCTGGCTCGCGGTGCGGATCTACACGCGCCGCCTCGGCTGGGTCCGCGGCGCCCCGGACCGCGACGCCGTCACGGCCGCCCGTCGGGACCGTGCCCCGCGCCTGGGCCGCCGTGCCGCGCACACCAAGGCCGCCCGCGCCGACGTCGCACCCGCCGCCGCGCAGGCGGACCCGGCCGCGCCGTCGTCGGTGGTGCGGGAACACGCCGTCGCCGTGCCGCCCATGCCCGAGATCCCCGTGCGCCGCGGCCCGCTGGCCGGCGCGTACTCGGGCAACGTGCGCGCGGTGATGGAGCGGGCGTTCCTCTCCCTGAAGTCCAACAACTGGGTGGTGTTCTTCTCCGGGTTCTTCGAGCCCGTGCTCTACCTGGCCTCCATGGGGCTGGGTCTCGGTGCGCTGGTCGGCGACGTGGCCGGCCCGGACGGCACCCCCGTCCCGTACGGCATGTACCTCGCCCCCGCGCTGCTGGCGGTCTCGGCGATGAACGGCGCCATCTACGACTCCACGTGGAACGTGTTCTTCAAGCTGCGCTACGCGAAGACGTACCAGACCATGCTCTCCACGCGGCTGGGCCCGCTGGACGTGGCACTCGGGGAGATCGCGATGGCGCTGCTGCGCGGGCTGATCTACGCGGTCGGCTTCCTGATCGTCATGACCGCGGCCGGGCTCGTCACCTCCTGGACGGCGCTGCTCATGATCCCCGGCGCCCTGCTCGTGGCGCTGGGCTTCGCCTCCCTCGGCATGGCGGTGACGAGCTGGATGAAGACGTTCCAGCACATGGACTGGGTCCAGATCGTGCTGATGCCCATGTTCCTGTTCTCGGCCACGTTCTTCCCGCTCGCGGTCTACCCGGAGCCGATCCAGTGGGTGATCCGCGTGTTCCCGCTGTGGCACGCCGTGGAGCTGATGCGCGCGCTCGCGGTGGGCGTGCTGAGCTGGGCGACCGCCGGCCACGTCCTCTACTTCGTGGTGATGGCCGGCGTCGGGGTGTGGCTGGCCGCCCGCCGGCTCGGCGCGCTGTTCCTGCGCTGAGGCCCCGCGGGCCGGTCAGGCCGCGCGCGCGGCGCGGCGTCGCCGGACCACGTCCAGGGCCGCGACCGCGGCGGTGAGCGCCCAGCACACGGCCACCATGCCCATGGCGGTCGAGGCCGCGTGCGCGTACGCCGCGGCCGACGGCGGCCCGGCGCTCTCGGCTGCGGCGCCGGCCAGGGCCGCGAAGAACGCGCCCGTCACCACGGACAGGCCCAGGGCGGTGCCGAGGCGCTGCGCCGTCTGGGCGACGCCGCCGGCCGCCCCCGCCTCGTGGCCGGCGACGTCGTCCATCATCAGCACCTGCGTGCTGGTGAGCAGCAGGGCCTGCGAGGCCGACTGCACGATCAGCCCCACCCCCACGATCCACGGCGACCACGCGCCGGCCGCGCTGCGCTCGAACGCGAGCGCGAGCACCCCCAGCGACACGAGGCCCACGAGGGCGCCGAGCAGCACGAGCACGGGCCCGCGCCGCTGCACCATCGAGCCCACCCACGGGGACAGGGAGGCCACGACGACGGCGCCGGGCAGGCCCACGAGGCCGGCCTCGAGCGGCGTGAACCCCATGCCGCGCTGCAGGAAGATCGCCACGATCGCGAACACCGCCGGCATCGTCGCCAGGTAGATGGTGGACTCGAGCGCGCCGATCGTGAAGGACGGCCGCCGGAACAGGGCCGGGTCCACCATGGGCTGCACGCCGGTGGCCGCCGCCCGGGCCTTCACGCGCTTCTCCCAGAGCCACCACGCCGTCACGAGCGCGGCGGCGAGCACCAGCAGCCCGGCGGTGCCCGGGACGATGAACGGCACCATGAGGCTCACCCCGCCGGCGCCGAGCAGCAGGGCGCCCACCGGGTCGAGCGCGGCGATCCCGCGCGGTCCGGGGGCGGCGGGCAGGCCGTGCACGCGGGTGGGCGGCGGCAGCCAGAGGGCGCCCATCGCGACGGCGGCCAGGCCCACGGGCACGTTCATGAGGAACGTGGAGCGCCAGCCCCACTCGGGGCCGAACGCGCCGAGGAACAGCCCGCCGAGCAGGGGTCCCACGGCCACGCCGAGGCCCACCACGGTGCCGAAGAGCCCGTAGGCCCGCCCGCGGGCGCGGCCGTGGAAGTTCGACTGGATGAACCCGATGACCTGGGGGTTGAACACACCCGCGCCCAGGCCCGTGAGCAGGCGCCCCGCGTTGAGCAGCAGGGTGTCCCCGGCCAGGCCGGAGAGCAGGGAGCCGAGCATGTACAGCGTGATGCCCGCCAGGAACAGGCTCTTGCGGCCCCACAGGTCGCCGGCGCGGCCCGCGGCCACGAGCACGGTGCCGAACGTCAGCGTGTACCCCGCCAGCACCCACTGCAGATCCGCGCTCGTGGCGTCCAGGCCCGACTCGATGGCCGGCAGCGCCACGTTCACCACGGACACGCTCATCAGAGCGAGGAAGAGCGGCATGAGCAGCGCGGTGAGGATGCGGCGCTGGTCAGGGGTGAAGGCCCCGGACGCGGAGTCGGCGGGGCGCGGGGGGCGGGGGGTCATCGCCTCAGGATAGGCGCCGACGCGGGACGCCCGATTCGGAGCGCACCCCACGATGCGGGATGATGGAGGGCAGACCCCACGAGCCCCTCCGGAGGAGCACCCATGTCCCAGTCCCTGACCCCCGGTCCCGACGGCGCGCGCCGCGGCCCCCGCGCCGGCCTGCGCGTGGGATCGCTCGGCTTCGTCGCGATGATCGTCATCCTGATCGTGGCGATCATCTTCGCCGCGAACCAGAACGACGTGATCGGGTGGCTCGTGGTCGCCGTCGCCGCCGGCTGGCTCGTGTTCGCGGTGGTCGTGTACCTGCAGATGCGCCGCGGCGTCCAGGCCGCGGGACGCAAGGTGGACACCGCCATGCAGAACGCCCGCGCCGACGTCGCCGCCCTGCGCGGCCGGGACACCGACGCCGCCGCCCCCGCGGTGGCCCCGCCGGCACCGGCCGCGGACCCCCTGCGGGACACCAAGCTGGACCACTCGTTCAAGATCGCCCAGGTGCAGGTGCGCGTGGTGCGCGAGCAGCTCGCCGCGGGCGAGGGCATGGACCGCGAGATGGTGGACCGCGCCCTGGAGACCATCGACATCACGGCCTCCAACGCCCGCGACATGATCAAGGAGTCCCGGGCCGGCGGCGCCGAGGGCCCGGTGAGCGGGACGGTGATCAGCTGATGACGGCGCTGCCCGAGAAGGACCCCGTCACCGGGAAGTACCCCGAGCCCGCCGAGGGCGAGCCCGTGGTGCACGCCAACGCCGGCGCGCCCAAGGCCGACGGCGCCGTGCGCGTGGCCACCGTGAACGTCAACGGCATCCGCGCCTCGCACCGCAAGGGCATGCGGGAGTGGTTCGCCGGTCGCGGCGTGGACGTGCTCACCCTCCAGGAGGTGCGCGCCCCCGCGGACGTCACGGCGCAGCTGGTCCGCGAGATCGTGGGCGAGGACTGGGACGAGGTGCACCTGGCGGACGCCGTGGCCGCCGCCAAGGGGCGGGCCGGCGTCGCGATCGCCTCGCGGTTCCCGCTCGGCGAGGTCCGCACGGGCATCGCCGACGCCGACGGGTACTTCGACGACGCCGGCCGCTGGATCGAGGCCGACCTGCGCCTGCCGGACGGCTCGCCGCTGACCGTGGTCTCCGCCTACGTGCACTCGGGCGAGGTCGACACCCCGAAGCAGGTGGACAAGTACCGGTTCCTCGACGAGATGGTCCGCCGCCTCTCCGAGCTGGCCGCGGGGGAGGGGCACGCCCTCGTCACGGGCGACCTCAACGTGGGCCACACCGAGCTGGACATCAAGAACTGGAAGGGCAACGTGAAGAAGGCCGGCTTCCTGCCCGAGGAGCGCGCCTACTTCGACCGGTTCTTCGGCGAGCTCGGCTTCACGGACGTGCACCGAGCCCTCGCCGGGCCGGTGCCGGGCCCGTACACGTGGTGGTCCATGCGGGGCAAGGCCTTCGACAACGACGCCGGATGGCGCATCGACTACCACATGGCGACCGCGGGCCTGGCCGAGCGGGCGAGGACCGCCGTCGTGGACCGCGCCCCCAGCTGGGGCACCCGCTTCTCCGACCACGCCCCGCTCGTGGTCGACTACCAGTTCTGACCGTGCAGGAGAGACCCGAGGCTGAGATGACCATGAAGAAGAACTCCGTCCAGGACGTCCTGGCCCAGGACGCCGCCGCCACCGCCCACCTGGCCGGCGCGTCCGCCCGGCACCGCGTGCTCTCCGGCATGCAGCCCTCGGCGGACTCCCTCCACCTGGGCAACTACCTCGGCGCCCTCGTGAACTGGGAGCGCACCCAGGCCGACTTCGAGGCGTTCTTCTTCATCCCCGACCTGCACGCCATCACCGTGCCCCAGGACCCGGCAGCCCTGGCGGAGCGCACGCGGGTGGCCGCCGCGCAGTTCATCGCCGGCGGCATCGACCCCGAGCGCTCCACGCTGTTCGTCCAGTCCCAGGTGCCCGAGCACGCGCAGTTGGCGTGGGTGCTGACCTGCATGACCGGCATGGGCGAGGCCATGCGGATGACCCAGTTCAAGGACAAGTCCGCCAAGCAGGGCGCGGACGCGGCCGGCGTCGGCCTGCTCGCGTATCCCATGCTCATGGCCGCGGACATCCTGCTCTACCAGCCGCACGGCGTGCCCGTGGGCGACGACCAGCGCCAGCACGTGGAGCTCACCCGCGACCTCGCCCAGCGCTTCAACCATCGCTACGGCGAGACGTTCGTGGTGCCCACCGGCTTCTACCCGGAGACCGGCGCGCGCATCTACGACCTGCAGGACCCCACGTCGAAGATGTCCAAGTCCGCGGCGTCCCCGAACGGGCTCATCAACATCCTCGAGGAGCCGAAGAAGACCGCCAAGAAGATCAAGTCGGCCGTGACCGACGACGGCACCGAGGTGCGCTTCGACCGTGAGGCCAAGCCCGGCGTCTCCAACCTGCTGACCATCCTCTCCGCGGTGTCCGGCACACCGATCCCGCAGCTCGAGGAGGAGTTCGTCGGCAAGATGTACGGGCACCTCAAGGTCGCGGTGGCGGACGCCGTCGTCGAGCGCCTGGCCCCCGTGCGCGAGCGCGCCCTCGCGCTGCTGGACGATCCCGCCGAGCTGGACCGCATCCTCGCCGCCGGCGCCGAGAAGGCCCGCGCCGTGGCCACGCCCGTGCTCGAGGACGTCTACGCCAAGGTCGGCTTCCTGCCGCCGCTGCGCTGAGCCGGACCGCACCGGCCCCCCGACGACGGCCCGCGCCCCCGACCTGCGGGGGACGCGGGCCGTCGTGTTTCTCCGACTCGAGGTGGAGGCGGCGGCGCGTGCGCGGCTGACAGGATGGAGGCATCGCCCCCGCTCCTGCCGCCGTGGGGGCATGCCCCACCGACAGAGGAGTGCCGGAGCCATGTCCACCGCAGTCGCGACCCCCGGGGTCGCCGAGGTCCCGCCCGGGGCCGAACCCGTCCTGGAGACGGAGAACCTCGTCAAGGTCTACGGCCGCGGGGCGTCCCGCTTCGACGCGCTGAAGGGCATCACCCTGCAGATCCAGCGCGGCGAGTCCCTGGCCGTCGTCGGCAAGTCCGGCTCCGGCAAGTCCACCCTGATGCACCTGCTGGCGCTGCTGGACCAGCCCTCCGCCGGCGTCGTCGCGATGGACGGCCGTCCCGTCTCCCAGCTCAAGGCCGCGGAGATCTCGCAGCTGCGCAACGAGCGGTTCGGCTTTGTGTTCCAGCAGTTCTTCCTGAACCCGAACCAGACGGTCCTGGAGAACACCGTGCTGCCGCTGAAGATCGCCGGCGTGGGCCGGGCCGAGCGCACCCGCCGCGGCATGGCGGTGCTCGAGCGGCTCGAGCTCGCGGACAAGGCGAAGAACAAGGCCACGGACCTCTCCGGCGGCCAGAAGCAGCGCGTGTGCATCGCCCGCGCGCTCGTGAACAACCCGGCGGTGCTGTTCGCGGACGAGCCCACGGGCAACCTGGACTCCGCCACCTCGGCGGCCGTGGAGGACATCCTCTTCGGCCTGCACCGCGACGAGGGCATCACCCTCGTGGTGGTCACGCACGACGACGACCTGGCCGCGAAGTGCGACCGTCGCGTCGAGCTGCAGGACGGCGTGGTCATCGCCGACGAGCGCGTCGGCACCGAGCGGGACGGAGCACGGGCATGAAGGTCACCGACGTCGCGGGCACGGCGCTCGCCAACACGATGCGCTCCAAGCTGCGCACGTTCCTCACCGTCGTCGCGATCGTGATCGGCGCATTCACGCTGACCCTCACCACGGGGCTCGGCGCGGGAATCAACAAGTACGTGGACAACGTGGTCGAGGGCTTCGGCCAGCCCGGCGAGCTGACCGTGATGAAGCAGCAGGACATGTCCTCGGCCGGCGCGGTGAGCGGTTCGCCCCAGGAGTACACGGAGCAGGACGCCGCCGGCGGCGAGATGTTCGGCATGCCGCTGCTCACCCAGGAGGACCTCGCCGCGATCGAGGACACCGAGCACGTCACCGAGGTGAAGACCTATCGGGTGGCCGAGCCGGAGTACATCCAGGGCCCGGACGGCCGCAAGTGGCAGACCGGCTTCATGGGCAGCTCCGGTGAGATCGACATGCTCACCTTCTCCGCCGGCCGTGCCCCCGAGGCCGGGGCCAACGAGATCGTCGTGCCCGAGTCGTGGGTGGAGGACCTGGGCGCCAGCGACGCCGAGGACCTGATCGGCACGGAGCTGACCGTCGTGGCAGCGACCCCGCTGCAGGAGCACAAGTCCGTGAAGGCCACCGTGGTCGGTGTGACGAAGGCGGCCGCGTCCGGTGCGGGCACCGCCCCGACGCCGTCGGAGTCGCTCGAGCAGGCGATCTACGACATCACGACGGAGGGCCTGCCGGAGTCCCAGCGGGACACCTACTTCCAGGCCACGGCGATCGTGGAGGACCCGGAGGCGAACGAGGACGCCGTGAAGCAGGCGCTGGCCGACCAGGGCCTGCTGGCGCAGACCCTCGAGGAGCAGCTCGGCGTGATCCGCGGCATCATCGACGCCGTCACGTGGGTGCTGACCGGCTTCGCGCTCATCGCGCTGCTCGCCGCCAGCTTCGGCATCATCAACACCCTGCTCATGGCGGTGCAGGAGCGCACCCGGGAGATCGGCCTCATGAAGGCTCTCGGCATGACCGGCGGGAAGATCTTCGGCCTGTTCACCATGGAGGCCGTCGTGATCGGCCTGCTCGGCTCGCTGATCGGCATCGGCCTGGGCGTCGCCGTCGGACTCATCGCGAACCAGGTGCTGACCACCGGCCCCCTCAGCGGCGTCACCGGCCTGGTCCTGTTCGCGGTCAACCCCCTCGCCCTGCTGCTGATCCTGCTGCTGATCGTGGCCATCGCGTTCATCGCCGGCACCTTGCCCGCCCTGCGTGCGGCCCGCAAGGATCCCATCGAGGCACTGCGGCACGAGTGATCCTGCCGCCGCGCCCGTCATCACCACCACCCGCACCCCCGACACCGAGGAGCTCACCATGACCACCGATCGACCGCACCAGGACCCGAACCCGGGCCAGCCCGCCGCGGGCTCCCGCTACGGCACGCAGCCCTACGCGGCCCCGGGCTACGGCGCCCAGCCGGGCAGCCCGTACGGCATCGTCCCGGAGCCGGCCGCGTTCCCCGCGCTCCTGACGCTGACACTCACGTCGCTCGCGCTGTACGTGCTGTCCTCCCTGCCGGCCCTGTTCGGCGGCGAGGAGAGCATCGAACGCATGCGGGACTCCCTTCGCCAGAGCGGCCTCACCCCCGAGCAGGTGGAGGAGATCGCGCCTGTCGTGGGCGCCTCCGTGACGGTGGGCACGATCATCGTCCTGCTCATCGGCGTGGCCCTGTACGCCCTGGTGTACTTCAACCTCCGCGGGGCCAAGAACTGGGCCCGCATCCTCGGCATCGTCGTCGCGATCCTGGGCACCCTCAGCGCCGTCGGCGGCATCTTCTCCTTCGTGACCTACCCCGGCATCGGCGGCGTGCTGGCCTCCGTGCTCAGCCTGGCGCTGGTGATCGTGAACATCCTGTGGCTGGTCAAGGCCTTCAACCCGCAGGTCGCGGCCTACACCCGTCAGGGCCGCCGCGCCTGACCCCGACGCCGTTCGCCGGCGGCGAGTCCTGGGTCGCCAGCCCTCGCCCCGGCGTCGGCCAGCGGAGACCATGGCGACATGGCCTCCGATCATCGACCCCCGCATCCCGTGTCCCCCGACTCCGACGACCTGGACGGCGGCGGGCGGCCCGTGGTGGGTCCGGACGAGGCGCGGCGGCGCATCGCCGGGCACTCCGGCCCGGACGCCCGCCCGCTCATCCGCCCCGATGCCCGCACCCCCGGCGTGTTCCGGGCGCTGCTCGGGCTCACGGTCGCGTCCGCGGTCCTCTACGCCGCGTCGATCCTGCGGAACCTCCTCCCGGGCGCGGCCCAGGACATCGCGGACTCGCTGCCCGAGGGCGGCGCGCAGTCGCCCGCGATGACTGCCGAGGCCATCGAGGGCGCCCTCACCGGCAGTGTCTGGTTCGCGACCCTGCTGGGTCTGGCGGTCTACGCGATCGTCCTCGTCGGCCTGACCCGGCACAGCAACACGGCGCGCATCATGGGTGCCCTGTTCGCCTCGATCGCCATCTTCGTGACGCTGCTGGGGGCCATCCGCCTGTTCGTCTTCCCCGCCGGGGACGTGGTGCTGCCCCTGGTCCTGGGCGGGCTGTTCGCGCTCGTGAACGCGGCCTGGCTCGTGTGCGCCTTCAACCCGGGCCTCGCGACGACCTTCCTGCGCCGCCGGGCATGATGGGGGGCATGCACCCCCTCCACGACGATCCCCACGAGACCACGGAGCGCGACCCCGGTCCCGATCGCGCGGCCCTGCGTCCCCTGCGCCTGTTCCAGACCGTCACGGCGGTCACGGGGGCACTGAGCGCGGCCGGCGTGGGGGGCGTGCTCGCGCTGCAGTTGTCGCCCACCTATGCCCGCGCCGTGCTGGAGGCGCGCTCCTGGGGCGCGAGCGAGGTCACCGACGCCGACGTCGCCGCGTTCCTCACCCCGGCGGGGGCGGGGCCGGTGGCCGCCGCGGCGGTGGTCGTCCTGACCCTGGTGCTCCTGGCCGGCATCACCCGCCGGATTCGGGCCGTGCGCCCCGTGGGGAGCGTGTTCGTGGTGCTGGGGATGCTCACGGCGGCCTTCTGGATGGTCGACGGCGGGCGGATGGTGCAGGCCGGGGGAGGGGGTCCGGTCGTGCTGGGCGCCGTCGTCGGGATGCTCGTGTCCAGCGCGGTGTGGCTGCGTGTGGCACACCGGCGGGAGACGCGCGACGCCTTCGACGTCTGAGCTCGCCCCGCCTCCGACTCCGCCTCCGGTCCCGCCCGTCCCCACGCCGAGGCCCGCAGACACGCCGCTACGCCGGTCCGGTGACGGCGCGTCTGCGGGCCTCGGCGGGAGGGGGCTCCGCCCACGACGACGGGGGGGGGCCCCCCCCCCCGCGGGGGGGGGGGCCCGGCCCGGGGGCGGGGGGGGGGGGGGGGGGGGGCGGGCGGGGGGGGGGGCGCGCGC
>NZ_JAGXJK010000079.1:0-746 GCF_019091605.1 Micrococcus sp. GbtcB5 | reverse complement strand
ACACGAGCGCTGACGGGTACCGATTGCCCACCGAGGCCGAGTGGGAGTACGCCTGCCGCGCCGGAACGACCTCGCCCACCTACGGGCCGCTTGAAGACATCGCCTGGACCAGCCTCGACCACCTTGAGGGCCCCCAGCCCGTCGGCATGAAGAAAGCCAACCCGCACGGTCTGCACGACATGCTCGGCAACATCTGGGAATGGTGCTGGGACTACGCCGATCCCGCCCGCTACGGCGACTACCGCAGTCTGCGCGGGGGTGGCTGGGCGGATGAACCCTGGAGCGTGCGCGCCTCAGTGCGCCGGGGCAGCGCCCCGGACGCCGTCCTGGAGGACGTGGGACTCCGCCTGGCCCGGGGTCTGGTCGGCAGCCCGGGACAAGCTCAGGGCTGGTCCCATGAGGCAGACAGGCAACGAGCCGCCATCTGCGGGCCGCTTCCCGTGGGGTGGACACCCTTGCGGGAGATCTTCGCCTGAGAAGGGAACCGCCCAGCCTCATTCGGCGGAACGGAGCCGATCCGTCGGCAACGACAACATCACCGTCGCGGTGAGATCCGGCGCCTTGGCCACCGCCCTGTCATCGAGCCGCGGCGCCACTGTGACGGCCTCTCGTGAGAACTCCTGGATGCCCACGGGCACCCATGCGTCACCCTCGGTGCGAAGCAGCCACTGTTCGCCCACCGCCTGCAAACCGACGGTGTCAAGCAGTTCTTCGGCCTCGGTCGACTCCATGGGTTCACCGCATCG
>NZ_JAGXJK010000078.1:0-767 GCF_019091605.1 Micrococcus sp. GbtcB5 | reverse complement strand
GCCGACCCTGCAGACCTGACAGGTACAAGCCCCCTACAACCTCGAAGACGGCTACACCACTTCCAGGGACTTGACCGGCGTGTAAAGGGGTATACCCGACTGGACACGGACCCAGAGAGACCCCTGCACCGCCGGGGCCCCGTCCGAAACGTGCGCATCCCCGGGACGAAGGAGGGCCCGGGTCCCTGACCCCTAGGAGCGGATCAGGACCGAGCCCATTCCCTCATCTGGGCTGGAAGAGCTCCGAGTCGAGACTCCCACCAGTCGAGGTCGGCCTGGCAGCCTCTGCCCTGCGAACGGGGACGCAACGTGACCTGGGCTCGGAACTCCTGCGCCCCTGCCTCCTCCACCACCCGCAGGCGAAGCCACGCCACCTCGGGGGAATACTCCGGGAACAGCTCGAGGGAGAAGCACCGGTCCGGCCACGCCGGCCGCCCGCGGCCGAAGTCCTCCCCCACGAGACCGATCTCCTGGAAGTTGAGATCCTCATACCGGACCGGCTCCTGGGCATAGGCACCCTGCACCTTGAACGTCTCCCCCGGCACCCCCCACGACAGACCGACACAGGGCAACCCGAGCCGCTCCACACTCCATGGCCACATCATGGATTTCAGGCACTCCTGCCCCAGAATCGAGTCCCCATGCACACGGACGCTGACGGACTGCGCACCCCCGCTCATGCGCCGCACGCTAGTTGTTGTGGGTCATGAGGTTCTTGCCACGGGGTACGGGCTGAGATGAGACGAGCGGGCCTCTCCCGCAGGATG
>NZ_JAGXJK010000077.1:0-791 GCF_019091605.1 Micrococcus sp. GbtcB5 | reverse complement strand
TCCGGTCCTGGTCGCCCAGATCCACGCCCTGCGGCGGGAGCGCAAGTGGTCCGCACGGCGCATCCATCACCACCTCGCCTCCGAAGGCCACCAGCTGTGCCTGCGCACCGTGGGGAGGTGGCTGCACCGACTCGGGATCTCCCGGTTACGGGACCTGACCCCGGCCGGGGAAGACCTGCGCCAACGACCCCAGAAGATCACCGCGAGAGGGCCGGGGCACATGGTGCACCTGGACGTGAAGAAGATCGGGCGCATCCCCGAGGGGGGCGGCTGGCGTGCTCACGGCCGGGACTCCGAGAACGCGCGAGCGGCCAAACGCGGGCCTGGCCGACGGGTCGGGTACACGTACCTGCACTCGGCGATCGACGGGTACACCCGCCTGGCGTACACCGAGGCGTTGGAGGACGAGAAGGCGGTGACCACGATCGGGTTCTTCTGCCGGGCGAGGGCGTTCTTCGCCGCCCACGGGATCCGGATCGACAGGGTGATCACGGACAACGGCAACAACTACCGGGCCGTGGACTTCACCGCCAAGGTGGTCTCGCTCGGGGGCCGGCACCACCGGATCCGCCCCTACACCCCGCGTCACAACGGGAAGGTCGAGCGGTACAACCGGCTGATGGTGGACGAGGTCCTCTACGCCCGCCCGTACTCCTCAGAGCGGGCTCGGCGTGAGGCCCTTCAGGTGTGGGTGAATCACTACAACTACCATCGGCCGCATACCTCCTGCGGAGATGCTCCACCGGCCTCGTTGGCCCCAGCGCGAGTCAACAACGTCATGCCCTCCTACA
>NZ_JAGXJK010000076.1:0-799 GCF_019091605.1 Micrococcus sp. GbtcB5 | reverse complement strand
CAGGTGCCATCCGCGCTGAACCGGCGGTGTCGCTTCCAGGCTGTCTGCCAGGGGCCGAACTCCGCTGGCAGGTCACGCCAGGGCGAACCGGTCCGGAACCGCCAGACGATGCCCTCGACCACCCGGCGGTGGTCCCGGAACGGACGGCCGCCCTTGCCGGAAGCATCCGGCATGAACGGCTCGATCCGAGCCCAGGCAGCATCCGAGAGAGCACGATTTCGCGACACGGCTCAAGCATGCCGTGGTTCACCAAACCAGGTTAGGAGACACGCCCTAGGCGTGGACATTGCCTCCGCTGGCCTCGAGCTGGTCACGGTCATGCAGCGCACGGACGGCGTCGGGTTGATGCGTGAGCAGCGTGTGGACTGGTTCTGGACCTGCAAAGAGTGGATGGGGGAGCCGCGGATCTGCGAGCCGGAGAAGACCTCCGATCTGAGATGGTTCCCGCTCACCGACCTGCCCGATCTTGTGCCGGCCTATGAACGGATCGTCCTTGCAGGCCTTCGCGACCGCTCGCTCCCGATGGACACGGCTTACGGGTTCACGAACTGAACCGGCCGGTGACGGGCGCACCGCTGCACGCCCATGCCACCGAAGGGTGCAGGATGACCCCTATGAAAACGCCCTGGGCCACGGACGTCGCTTTGAACCTGAGCCGACTCATGGAGAAGACCTGGACGCTGCAGAAGTTCGCTCCCGGTGCGGATGGCGATGCCAACCCCGTGCTGACCGACCGGCGCAACGTCGTCGTCGTGGCCGACGAAGCGCATCGAAGCCAGTATGGCTTCGGGGAGGCGCT
>NZ_JAGXJK010000075.1:0-854 GCF_019091605.1 Micrococcus sp. GbtcB5 | reverse complement strand
TAGCCCAGGCGGGCGATCGGCTGGATGCGCGGGATGTCGATGCGGAGTGGACCGCGATCGTCGTGCGCTACGCGGAGGTGGAGTCGGTCCGTCAGCTGCTCCAGTTCGGCGACCACATTCGCGTCACCGCACCGGCGGAGGCCATCCACCGGATCCGGGACCTGGCGACCCGGCTCCAGCAGAACCACGGATCAAGCGACATGCGGTCCTTGTAGAGTCTGACCACGGTCAACGAGTCCCGGCCGTGGAAACGAGATCTTGCCAGCGCGGCTGGCAGGCTCGAGCGAGCCAGGGTCGCATGGTCGTCGTGCCTTGTGGCCACGGGGAAACTGCGGGCTCTAGATGTACTGACCGGGGACGTTGATCGGCGGAGCCTGTACCTGGAGGGGGCGAGGGTGCGGTTTGAGCCAGCAGGGTGCCAGTCTCGGCTACAGGGGGATGGATCCGACTCGAGTGCGGGTCGATGGTCACGTTGTCCTGTCGGCGGACGGCATGGTGGACGTGATCTCTCAAAACACGAGCCGATGGGTTCCACAGTCCGCGTCCGTTCTCGATAAGTCCTTGGGGGGTGCGACTGTCGCGTGCGTGCTCGTCAACGGTTTCGAGGTCGCCGCGAAAGTCAGGGGTGCGACTTTTGTTCTCGATAACGCTAAACAGGTGGGAGTTGAGAAGTCCGCGATCCCGTACCTAGCGGCGTTAGAGGGCGCCGGTACTGCCGGTCTGGTGCTCGGCCTGGCCGGTTACCGACGAGTGGGTGTCGCGGCCGCGGTCGGCTTTGACCGTGGCCCGCCTGCGCGACCGGCTCGCGGATCTCCCCACCTCGGGCGAGATCCTCGTGGGCGGCCCGGCGGCCC
>NZ_JAGXJK010000074.1:0-859 GCF_019091605.1 Micrococcus sp. GbtcB5 | reverse complement strand
CCCCAGGGAACGCCAAAGTCGCTGCTCTATTTCGGGATGCTTCCCTAAGGGCTTAGTGTGTGGTCCAACGCGAATGTACTCTTTGCCCCTGAAATTAGTGGGTGCTTGCCTCGCCGCGTCGATCCTCACCGCAAACAATGAAAAACCATGCAGAGTACCTGGCCCCCACTCGATAGACACCGATGGAGATATAAGTTGAGTTAACCAAATTTTCAGATCCTGATTTCCGACCTTTTTGTTGTCAAGATTGACGATCGTACCGACAGGCTCAAGCGTTCCGTCGTGCACACCAAAAACTAAATATCCGGCCTCTTGGCCCTCCAGGGCGGCAGAATTTGAGAGTGAAGAAATGTATTCACCGATCTTCTCTGGATTGTCGTTATTCTCTTTGAACTCAATCCACGACTTCTCGCTCCCCTCATTCAACAGACGCTCAACAAGTTCCCCGACGCTCTCCGGGTTCGACCAGTCCATGTACCAAATCGTGCCAGACGGCAATGGCGACTAACAGCCCCCGGGCAATGCGGACCAGTCGCCCCACTCGTCCCTGCCGTCGGTTCGCTGCGCAGATCATCTCCCTGACCGTGATGGTCGCCGCCACGAACACGCGCAAGATCATCGCCTGGCTCCACGAGCAGATCGGCGTTACGCCGCTGTCCTCGGCCCCGGTCAAGCGTGCCCGCCGCCGCGAGCGCACGGCCGGGTTCACCCGCGCCGACGAGTTCGGGCCCGCGTGCACGCCACCAGGCGGCTTGCCGCCTGAGAGGCGGGAGACCGCCTGACCTAGGGCGTGTCTGAGAATAGATGCACGAGTCAGCTGAGACCCTGGGGACATGTCCCGGTTCCAGATGCTCTCCGA
>NZ_JAGXJK010000073.1:0-877 GCF_019091605.1 Micrococcus sp. GbtcB5 | reverse complement strand
AAGGCGGGGCCGGAGTCGTAGAGGCAGCATGGCTCTATATTGTTGAGCTTCCAATAAGTTGAACCGAATTTACCAAGTAAATTCCCTAACTTATTAATTCCTTATTGAATCCACACTTAGAACTTGGAATTGCACTCTCAGTCATATAGAACGCTCTATATGTTCCACGATATCGATACGCTATTAATTATCCATTGTTATAATCCTAATTTGATCAATGATCCTCTATATGAATGGTCTACACTGTAAAGGGATTAGATTACCGTTACACCCTACAATGTATTTTATCCTTAAAACACTTGACCCCGTATAAATGATATTTCAGCTTATGTGAAATGAGTACTCCACCATTTATGTTCGTTTGGTCAAGCTTGAAGGAGATCATCCTTTGCTTACTATTCGCCAGATAGAAGCTATAGATTCCATGTTTATGCTAGTGCTCCCACTCAATTGCACTACCGTGTTCCCAAAATGTACGTATCACCCTGACCTAAAAGTAGGCTTAACTAACAAATCAAAGAACACGAATAGCCTTTCAAGATTGAGCCTAATCATAATAGGATTAAGATCATTTGTTCTAGGATCAACTTGGCGATATTGACTTGAATAGATTTTACGGTAAGTTTAATTAAATCTAAGTCAAAGTTCAATATCGGTCCCTTCCGATGCATACTCCATGCATCCCACCTGAGCTTTCCTTTAACCAATGTTCTGGAAAGAACATAGTATTTCTCCAAATACAAGTAAACTCTTGTTGTAGATTATCATATCAGTAAAACCCTGTGTCTGATAAATCTAGGAAACTTTATTCACATAGTCATGTTTACTTTCCAATGTGTTGACGGCACAATAAACAGGATCAAGTATGTGAAGAGGG
>NZ_JAGXJK010000072.1:0-917 GCF_019091605.1 Micrococcus sp. GbtcB5 | reverse complement strand
GAAACCTGGTGCCCGATTATTCGCCGTTACAAGCGCTCACGCGCACCATTCATCACCCCATAGGGCCGATCGAGTATGACTGTCTGAGAGTCGTTATCGTGAATCGGCCCAGGTTTGATGCCGCTGCTGTTTGAGTCCGGAAGGATGGACAGCATGCCGAAGAAGATCGATCCCCAGCTGCGCGCGAGGTGCGTGCGGCTCGTCAGGGAGCACCTCCAGGAGTACCCCACCTTGACCGCCGCCGTCACCGCGGTCGCTCGCCAGGAAGGCGTCTCGCGCGAGTCCGTGCGGCGCTGGCTCGCGCAGGCCGAGGTCGACGACGGGACCCGCCCCGGCATCACGACCGAGGAGTCTGCTGAGGTCAAGCGCCTTAAGGCCGAGAACAAGCGGCTTCGCGAGGACAATGAGATCCTTCGTCGGGCTTCGATTTTCTTCGCGGGGGATCTCGACCCCCGCAACCGTTGATCTGCGCGTTCATCGACGAGATGAGAGCCGAGGGCTATGCAGTCGAGCCGATCCTCCGCGTCCTGCGCCAGCAGGGCATGCAGATCGCTGCACGCACCTACCGGGCCTGGAAGCGCCCGGTCCGTATCGCGGCCCGCACCGTCACAGACGCCCTGGTCGAGGTGTATGAGGCGAGGACGTTGTTGACGCGTGCTGATGTAGCGGATGCGGGCGGCTTGCCGCCGTGCGCGCCGTGGGGCCGATGGTAGTTGTAGTGCAGGTTCCAGACCTCGAGCGCGGTAGCGCGTTCCTGCTCTGAGTGCCAGGTCCGCGCGTAAAGAAACTCCTCAGCCAGAATGCGGTTGTATCGTCCGAGCTTCCCGTTATGCCGCTGCGTGTACTGTGTAATGCGTTGATGCCTGCTATCACCCATCGGGTCGGCGAAGGCGGACGCGCCATAACAGGAGCCGATG
>NZ_JAGXJK010000071.1:0-1055 GCF_019091605.1 Micrococcus sp. GbtcB5 | reverse complement strand
AAGCAACAGGTAGACGCCGGTGACGTCCCAATCCGTGTTCAACCAGTGCACCGACGACTTCTCGACGAGAACCATGTGGAGGCCGACGGAGTGATCGTGGATCTCGATCGGTTGCCCGGGGGCGTCCGCGAGCAGAACGGTGAACGGCAATCGCGAATCCCGCTCTGGAGGGGGCGCCTTATGCATGACACCCATTCCCCTGGGAGATGAGCAGATGGCCGTCAGCTATCACGTCGTAGCTATGCCTCTGATCTAACGCCGCCGTTCGAGCCTCGGTGGGTGCCATGGTGCTGGCGCCTCGCTTCCCCTGTCATGCCGACCCGCAGGAAATCGGTCGATCTCTTTGCAGTCTGACACGAGGGCAGCCGGCAACCTGGCCCCGCGCGTGGCTCGTCAAAAATCTGCGTCGCGGATGCGCCTGTCAGGGAACCCGCCCCAGGTCCGAGCCGGGAAGGATGACGCTGGCCCGGTGACCTCGTTGGCAGAGCCTGAAGCGCCCTGGGTTTCGTTCCGATCCAACTGAAGGAGAGTCGGACCATGCCCAAGAAGTTCAGCCTCGAGCTGCGTGAACGCGCCGTACGGATGATCCTGAAACGCCAGGCCACCCAGGGGGCCTCGTTCGCCCGGGATCCGAGCCATGGGACTGTCACCTATGCGTGCATCAGTCCCAAGGTGGCAGAGCCTTTCGGAGCACGGCGGTGTGGAAGTCGGCCTCATTCTGGCACGGCGATATCCCAGGTCTCGGCTCTCGCCGGGCACGGCCGATCCCCACTCCGACTCAGTTCGTCGCGGGAGCCCTCCGGCGGCCAGACTCACGCACCGAGGCCCCGGTCTGCGTCGCACTGGGCGATGCGTCCCGGGACCCCGGTCGACGGCTGCGGCCCGTGAGACGTCAGTTCTCGGCGGCCTGGCCCTCCTGCGCGCGGAGCATGGCCCCGAAGGTGGCATCCGGCACACCGCGGAAGAAGTCCCGGCCGTAGACCACGAGGCAGAGGATGACGCCCGTCGCCAGGCCCCATGCGGCACCGTTGGACGCCAGCACCGCCGCGGTGACT
>NZ_JAGXJK010000070.1:0-1177 GCF_019091605.1 Micrococcus sp. GbtcB5 | reverse complement strand
CGTTCTTCTGCAACAGGGCGAAGAAGCTCTCCATCGCGGCGTTGTCCCCTGCCGCGCCGACCTTGCCCATCGAACCGAGCAGGCCGTGGTGGTTCAGGGCGTGCACGAATTGGCGTGAGCGGAATTGCGACCCACGGTCCGAGTGAACGATGCAGCCGGCCACCTCCCTGCGGCGGCCCACCGCGTTCTGTAGCGCCTGCACCGCCAGTCGCGCCTTCATCCGGGAGTCGAAGGAGTAGCCGACGATCCGTCCGGAGTAAACATCCTTGACCGCGCAGAGGTACAGCTTGCCCTCGCCGGTCTTGTGCTCGGTGATGTCGGTCAGCCACAGCTGGTTCGGCGCGTCGGCGGTGAAATCGCGCTGTACCAGGTCCTCATGGACGGGTGGCCCGGGCTTCTTCCCGTTCTTGCCGCGCTTCTTCCCGAATACCGACCACCAGCCGTTGTCTCTGCAGATCCGCCAAGCACTGCGTTCACACATTACCTCGCCTGCGTCCCTGGCCTCGTCGACCAGGAAGCGGTAGCCGAACTCAGGGTCGTCCTGGTGGGCGTTGAACAGGGCATTCGCCCGGTACGCCTGAGCCAGCTCAGCGGCGGTGACCGGGCTGGCCAGCCAACGGTAGTAGGGCTGGCGGGAGAGCTTGAGGACCCGGCACGTCACCGCGACGGGGATCCCGACGGCGGCGAGCTCTTTCACGAGCGGGTAGAGCCTTTTCCCGGCAGGTTCGCCTGGGAGAGGTAGGCCGCCGCCCGTCGTAGGACCTCGTTCTCCTGCTCGAGCAGACGGACTCGTTTTCTCAGTTCTCGGTTCTCCGTGGCTTCGGCTCTCGAGACGCCGGGCTTCTCGCCGTTCTCGATGTCGGCCTGGCGCATCCACTTCGACAAAGTCATCTCGTGGATGCCGAAGTCCTTGGCGATCTGGGCCAGGGTGACGCCGTCTTCGCGAGTGCGGGCTACGCGGACGACGTCGTCACGGAACTCTTGGGGGTAGGGGGCGGGCACAGCAACATCCTTCCAGGCTGCCTTGCAGGCAAGCCAGATCAGATGTCACATATCCGTGCGGCAGTCCCGATACTTAGCTATGCTAAGTCGCTTTCGGCCTAGTTGTTGTGGGTCATGAGGTTCTTGCCACGGGGTACGGGCTGAGATGAGACGAGCGGGCCTCTCCCGCAGGATG
>NZ_JAGXJK010000007.1:0-103870 GCF_019091605.1 Micrococcus sp. GbtcB5 | reverse complement strand
TCCGTAGCGATCAGCTCGAACCTGCACCCGGCCGGCTTCGACGAGCTGATGCCCAAGACCCTGGCCACCGCCACCGTCGACCGGCTCCTGCACCACGCCCACGTCTGCCAGACCACCGGAGACTCCGTACGGATGACCCAGGCAATGGCCGGGAAGGGAGTCATGCCACTGAACTGATCCCATCACGGTGGCCAGCACCACCACCCAAACGGGCAAACCAGCTGGCCACCAGTGGGCAGTTCTGATGGCCACCAGCGGGAAGAAACACTGGCCGCCTATGGGCAGAACTCAATGGCCCTTGACAGACGACGGCCCGGATGCAGGCCACGGCGTCACGGTCAACATGGTGGGCACCGGTGCAGAGCCAAGCCGTACTCCGCTGCACCGATGCACCGATGCACCGATGGTGATGATGAGGCCCATCGCCGCAACCACCGGCCAGCCCTTTCTTCCTGACCGAGGAGCTGTCGACAGTGCGTGGCAGGTGCCCGTGCGGACGCGGCCACGGGCTCTCCGGAGGCCGGGCCGGCCCCGCCCCCTCGGACGGTGCAGAGGGGGCGGAGGGGGCCTCGTCCGGCGCCCACCGAAAGTGTCACCCTCACCTCGCCACGTGGACCGTCACAAGCGACGGCCCTGCTGGCCTGCACCCCGTGCGACTCCCCTGCCCGGTCTCTACGTGACGAGGCTCGTTCCGGCCGCTGAGAGCGGCGTAGGAGTCGCGGGCACGGGCATCAACGGGACGCGCGACGGGACGGCCCATTCAAGTGCCGCCGCGGCACGCAGACGTCGTCATGGGCAGCGCGGTGAGGCGCTCCTGGCGCGCCGCTGACTCTGCGCGGCGGTCGATGCCCGGGCCTACGGAGACCACGAGACAGCGGGACGGGCCACCAGGCGAACCCTTCACCCGGGCACCACGCTTGGCCCCCGAGCGGCGAGTAGGCCGGTCGCCGTGACCGGCCCCGCGGCGCAGGGGCTGGCCGCCGCGACGGCGGGCTGGCCGTACTCAGCTCCCAGGGAAACGCCGCAGGCCGGACCCCCGAGGGGTCCGGCCTGCGGCGTTCGACGACGGCCAGGTCAGTGGGCGTACTTGCCCCGAGAGAACTCGTAGACCCACCCGAAGGTGAAGTAGGCGGCGGCGACGATGCCGATGATGAAGACCCACCAGCCGACGGCCAGGCCGGTCACGATGATCGCGCAGCCCAGGCCGAGGCCCAGCGGCCACCAGCTCCAGGGAGCGAAGGTGCCGTAGGTGCCGGCGTACTCGACGATCTGACCGTCCTCGTCATCTGCAGGGCCGACGCCGTATTTGTGCTCGGCGGCCCGCAGGTACCAGGCGATCATCCAGGACATCGCGCTCAGGGCGTAGAGGGCCGGGATGCCAGCCCACTCAGTCCACTCGATCCAGAATCCGTACAGGGTGCCTGCGGCCACGAAGAACAGGCCGATCACCCAGAAGATGTTCGCTGCGACCTTCACCGGGACACCTTCTCTCCGAAGGCCTCAGACGTGTTCTGAGGCGAGTGCGGGAAGAGCTCCGGGTGGTGCAGATCCAGCGCCGGACGCTCGGAGCGGATGCGCGGCAGGGAGTGGAAGTTGTGCCGCGGCGGCGGGCACGAAGTGGTCCACTCGAGCGAGGCGCCGAAGCCCCACGGGTCGTCCACGGTGACCTTCTTGCCATAGCGCGAGGTGATGTAGACGTTCCAGAAGAACGGGATCAGCGACGCGCCGAGAACGAAGGAGAAGACCGAGGAGAACGCGTTCATCGCCTGGAAGCTGTCCTCCACCATGTAGTCCGCATAGCGGCGGGGCATGCCGATGACGCCGAGCCAGTGCTGGATCAGGAACGTGCCGTGGAAGCCCACGAACAGCAGCCAGAACTGGATCTTGCCGAGACGCTCGTTCAGCATCTTGCCGGTGAACTTGGGCCACCAGAAGAAGAAGCCGGCGAACATCGCGAACACCACGGTGCCGAAGATGACGTAGTGGAAGTGCGCCACGACGAAGTAGGTGTCGGACACCTGGAAGTCCAGGGGCGGCGACGCCAGGATGACGCCGGTCAGGCCACCGAACAGGAAGGTGACCATGAAGCCGAGCGTCCACAGCATCGGGGTCTCGAAGGTGATCGAACCGCGCCACATGGTGCCGATCCAGTTCACGAACTTCACGCCGGTCGGGACCGCGATGAGCATGGTCATCACGGAGAAGAACGGCAGGAGCACGGCGCCGGTCACGTACATGTGGTGCGCCCACACCGTCACGGAGAGCGCGGCGATCGCCGTCGTCGCGAACACGATGGACTTGTAGCCGAAGATCGGCTTGCGGGAGAACACCGGGATGATCTCCGACACGACGCCGAAGAACGGCAGGGCGATGATGTACACCTCGGGGTGGCCGAAGAACCAGAAGAGGTGCTGCCACAGGATGGCGCCGCCGTTCTCCGGGTTGAAGATGTGGCCGCCGAAGCGACGGTCCAGGCCCAGCGCGAAGAGCGCGGAGGCAAACGGCGGGAACGCCATCATGATCAGGATGCTGGTGATGAGCGTGTTCCAGGTGAAGATCGGCATGCGCCACATCGTCATGCCAGGAGCACGCATCGTCAGGATCGTGGTGATGAAGTTGACGCCGCCCATGATCGTGCCGAAGCCCTGGAGGACCAGACCGAACACCCAGAGGTCACCGCCGACGCCCGGCGAGAACGTGGTGTTGGAGAGCGGGGCGTAGGCGAACCAGCCGAACGAGGCCGCACCCTGCGGGGTGAGGAACCCGGCGGTCGCGATGAGGGAGCCGAACAGGAAGAACCAGAACGCCAAGGCGTTCAGACGCGGGAAGGACACGTCCGGAGCACCGATCTGCAGCGGCACCAGCACGTTGGCGAAGCCCGTGAAGAGCGGGGTCGCGAACATGAGCAGCATGAGCGTGCCGTGCATGGTGAACAGCTGGTTGTACTGCTCCTTCGTCTGCAGGATCTGCATGCCGGGCTCGAAGAGCTCCGCGCGGATCATGAGGGCCATGACGCCGCCGATGCAGAAGAAGACGAAGGACGTGATCAGGTACATGTACCCGAGCACCTTGTGGTCGGTCGTCGTCAGCCAGCTGACGACGATCTTGCCCAGCGAACGGGGCACCACACGAGGCTGCGCCTGTGAGCGCACCTCATCCGTTGCGTACTCGTAAGTGGTCATCAGTGGCTACCTCCACCGCGGGGGGTCTGGAGATCGCGCTCCATCGTCCCGGCGCCGTCAGGGTTGTTGTTGGGATTGCGGCTGTACTCGTCGCCCACCTGACCCGGCTCCATCTCCTCGAGGCGCTGGACGAACTCCGCCTCGTCGACGACCTCCACGTTGAAGAGCATCTCGGAGTGGGACTCGCCGCACAGCTCGGCGCACTTGCCGTCGTAGCTGCCCAGCTCCTGGGGGGTCAGGTACAGGTGGTTGGTCTTGCCGGGCACCATGTCGCGCTTCTGGAGGAACTGCGGGATCCAGAAGGAGTGGGCCACGTCACGGGACTTCAGCTCGAAGTGCACCGGCACGTCATTCGGCAGGTACAGGACCGGAAGGGTGTCACGCACGCCCTCGGTGCCGTCCAGCTGGGCCTGGATTCCGGAGTAGTGGGCCTCGATGACCTCGCCGTTCTCCTGCTCGTAGGAGTAGTTGAAGTCCCAGGACCACTGCTTGCCGTACACGGTGACGGTCAGCGGCGAGTCGTCCACGGGGCGGTCGACCTCGGTCTGGACGCGGTTGGTGAAGCCCCAGAGGGTGAAGACCATCAGGATCGGGATGGCCGTGAACATGGTCTCGAGCGGCACGTTGTAGGCCGTCTGCTTCGGGAAGCCCTGGTCGTTCTTGCGGCGGCGGTACGCCACCATGCACCAGATCATGGCGCCCC
This sequence comes from Micrococcus sp. GbtcB5, assembly GCF_019091605.1. NCBI lineage: Bacteria > Bacillati > Actinomycetota > Actinomycetes > Micrococcales > Micrococcaceae > Micrococcus > Micrococcus sp. GbtcB5. The sequence continues at coordinate 99,985 of NZ_JAGXJK010000007.1, read as the reverse complement.
AGGCCAGCAGGCCGACGGCCATGGCCGCGATCCAGGAGTTCACCCACAGGTCGGTGAGCTGGGCGTTGTGGTTGGTGGTCTCCCGGGTGCCGGGGTACCAGCCGCGCTGGACCTCTGCCGAGCAGCCGGTCAGCACCAGGAGCGCCGTGGTGCCCACGGCACCGGCGCTCCAGCGGCGGCGAGTCCGACGTCCGGCGTCATTCTGTGCTCTCACAGACGGCCTTCCTCTTCATCTCGTGTGCGAGGGGCGTCCCCGCTCCCCCGACGATTCGGCGACTTCTCGCAGCGTCCTCGCAGGGAGCACGGGTATGCCCTGATGATTCAGAGCCAGTCTACGCCGAAACACGCGGATTCACCGCACCGTGACACGTGCCGATCGTGTCTGGGAGTCGGGTCCGAGCATCCTGGGCACGGTGCCCGGGCACGACGACGGCGGGCCGGCCGAGGCCGACCCGCCGGTTCGCGGTCCGAGGCGCTCCGGGCGCCCGCAGATCAGTGGAAGGAGTCGCCGCAGGCGCACGAGCCGCCCGCGTTGGGGTTGTCGATCGTGAAGCCCTGCTTCGAGATGGTGTCCTCGAAGTCGATGGTCGCGCCCATGAGATAGGGCACGCTCATCTTGTCGACGATCACCTCGACCCCGTCGTAGTCCCGGACGGTGTCGCCGTCGAGGACGCGCTCGTCGAAGTAGAGCTGGTAGATCAGGCCCGAGCAGCCGCCCGGCTGCACGGCCACGCGCAGCCGCAGGTCCGTGCGACCCTCCTGCTCGAGCAGCGAGCGCACCTTGCCGGCCGCCACGTCGGTCAGCTCGACCTCGTGCGGGGGCAGGCCCTCGGCGTCCTGGGTCGCGCCGATCTCGACGCCGGTCTCCTCTGCGGACAGAGCCATCGTGACCTCCTCAGATCATGGGGCGCGGACGGGGCCGTCACGCGCGTGTGGTCTCCCGGGCAACACTAGCCGCCCACGGGGCATTCCCGGCCCGCCGCACCGACGGGCCGGGCGGCGCTCACGCCGAGAGCCGCGCGAGCCAGAGCGCCTCGGCCACGACGGCCCGCTGGAAGTCGTCGATGTGCAGCGACTCGTTGGCCGAGTGCGCCCGCGTGTCCGGGTCCTCCACGCCCGTGATGAGGAGGGTGGCCTCCGGGAAGACCTCGGCGAGGTCCGCGGTGAACGGGATGGAGCCGCCCATGCCGATCGCCCGGGGCTCGACGCCCCAGGCGTCCTCCAGGGCGGCCATCATCGCGGCCGCGGCGGGGGCCGAGGTGTCCGTCGTGAACGGCTGACCGAACTCCCCCGCGGTGACCGTGGTCTCCGCGCCGAGCACCGCCGCGGACTGCGCCTCCAGGTGGGTGCGCAGCGCCTCGAAGGCCTCCGCGGGCTCCATGCCGGGGCCCAGGCGCAGCGAGAACTTCGCGCGCGCCGCGGGCTGGATCGTGTTCGAGGACTCCGCGACCGAGGGCGCGTCGATCCCGATGATGCTCAGCGCGGGAGCGTTCCACAGCCGGTCCGCGACCGGGCCGCGGCCGGCCAGGGTCACCCCGTCCAGCACGCCCGCGTCCGCGCGGAAGACGTCCTCGGGGTAGTCCAGGCCCGCGGTCTGCCGCGGCTCGAGGCCGGGCACGGCGACCGCGCCGTCCGCGTCGTGGAGCGTGGCGATCAGCCGCGAGAGCAGGACGACGGCGTCCAGGACCGGCCCGCCGAACATGCCGGAGTGCACGGCGTGGTCGAGCACCCGGACGGTCACCGTGCCGTCCACCAGCCCGCGCAGGGAGGTGGTCAGCGCGGGCTCCCCCACGGCCCAGTTGGACGAGTCCGCGACCACGATCGCGTCGGCGTCGAGGCGCGCCCGGTGCTTCTCCAGGAAGGTGCGGAAGGTGGGCGAGCCGGCCTCCTCCTCGCCCTCGATGAAGACGCGGACGCCGACGCCGGCGTCGGGCAGGACGTCCCGCAGGGCGGCGAGGGCGGCGAGGTGGACCATGATGCCGGCCTTGTCGTCGGCGGCGCCGCGGCCGTACAGCCGCCCGCCGCGCTCGGTGGCCACGAGCGGCGGGGTGTCCCAGAGGTCCTCGTCCCCGAGCGGCTGCACGTCATGATGGGCATACAACAAGACGGTGGGCTTGTCGGAGGCGCCGGGCTTCTCGCCGATCACCGCCGGCCCGCCGGGCCGGTCGTCGTCGCGGGTCTCGGTCACGATCTCCACATCCTGCAGGCCCGCCTCGCGCAGCAGGCCCGCGACAGCCTCGGCGGACCGCTCGAGCTGGGTGCGGTCCGCGGAGTCCCAGGCGATGCCCGGGATCGCCACGAGGTCGGTGAGGGTCTGGAGGGTCGTCGGGAAACGGGCCTCGACGGCCTCACGGACGGCGGAGACGAGGGCCGCGTCCTGCGGCGCACGGGAGGTGATGTCAGTCATGACGGCCAGCGTAGACGGCGGCGGGGCCGAGGGTCGTGCCCCCGGCCGGGCCGGACGCGCCCCACCACTAGACTGGACGGGTGTTCAAGCGAGACAAGACCCCCGAGACCGCGCCCGCCCCCTCGACTCACGGCTCCTCGGCTGCTCCCGCCGAGGGCGCCGTGTCCGGGGCCGCGCCGCGCGACCGCTCGCAGGGCAAGAAGGGCCCGACTCCACGGCGCCGCGACCAGGAGGCTGCGCGCCGTCGCACTCTGGTCCCCGAAGATCGCAAAGCGGCTCGCAAGGCCGAGCGCCAGGCGATGGCCCAGGAGCGGATGCGCCAGCGCGCCGCGCTGGAGACCGGGGACGAGCGCGGTCTCCCGGCACGCGACAAGGGGCCGCAGAAGCGCTGGGTCCGTGACTACGTGGACGCGCGGACCGGGATCGGCGAGTGGCTCATGCCCGTCGTCTTCGCCTACGTCCTGCTCATGTTCATCCCCGGTCGCGAGGCGCAGCTGATCCTGATGATCAGCCTGTACGTCCTCGTGGCCCTCGTGCTCATCGAGAGCTTCCTGGTCAGCCGGCACATCAAGAAGGGCCTCACGGAGCGCTTCGGCACGCCGGAGTCCGGGACCGGCTTCTACGGCATCATGCGGGCCCTGCAGTTCCGCCGCCTGCGTCTGCCCAAGCCCCAGGTCAAGCGGGGCGAGTACCCCGCCTGACACGACACCGCGCCACGGCCCGGACCCCGGTGGGTCCGGGCCGTCGCGTCCCCGGCGAGCAGACCGTCAGCCCCGCAGGGACCGGGCCAGCCCGGCGGTGATCCGGCCGGCCCAGAACGGGCCCTCGTACAGGAACGCCGTGTATCCCTGGACGAGGTCCGCGCCCGCGTCGAGCCGGGCCTGGACGTCGTCGGCGTCCGTCACCCCGCCCACGCTGACGACGGCGGTGCCCGTCGGCAGCGCCGCCCGCAGGACCTCCAGCACCCGCATCGACCGCTCCTGCAGCGGGGCGCCGGACAGGCCGCCCGCGCCCAGGGCGTCCACGTCGGCACGCGGGGTGCGCAGACCCTCCCGGGAGACGGTCGTGTTGGTCGCGATGACGCCGTCGAGCCCGAGGCGCTCGGCGAGCGCCCCGACGGCGCGCACGTCGTCGTCCGCCAGGTCCGGGGCGATCTTCACGGTCAGCGGCACGCGACGGTCCGGGACCGCACGGTCGGCCTCCTCGCGCACCGCCGTGAGGATCGGCTCCAGCGCGTCGATCTCCTGCAGCTGGCGCAGCCCCGGCGTGTTCGGCGAGGACACGTTGACCGTCAGGTAGTCGGCGTGGGGCGCGAGCAGGCGGGTCGAGGCCCGGTAGTCGTCCGCCGCGTCCTCGAGGGGGACCACCTTGGTCTTGCCGATGTTCACGCCCAGGACCGGCCGGGCCGGGCCGAAGCGGCGCTCCAGTGTCTGCCGGGTCCGCGCCAGGCGGGGGGCGACGGCCGCCGCGCCGTCGTTGTTGAAGCCCATGCGGTTGACCAGCGCCCGGTCGTCCACGAGACGGAACAGTCGCGGCTGCGGGTTGCCGGGCTGCGGCTGCGCCGTGATCGTGCCGACCTCGATGTGGCCGAACCCGAGGTCGGCCAGAGCGGCGGTCCCCCGGCCGTCCTTGTCGAACCCCGCGGCCAGGCCGAAGGGCGTCGGGAACCGCAGGCCCATGACCGTGCGCGCGAGCATCGGGTCCGGGCGGAAGGCGGCGCGCAGGGCGGCGGACGCCCCGGTGCGCTCGACCAGCCGGATCGCGTCGAAGCCCCGATGGTGCGCCTGCTCCGCGTCCATGCCGCCGAACACGGCACGGAAGAAGGGCGGGTACAGGCGAGGCGCACGGGAGGTCAGGAGGCCGTCGACGGCGGACTTGGGATCAGGCAGCTGCATGCCCCCATCCTCGCACGGGCCTCCCGCCCGTCCGGGGTCCTCCTAGAGTGGTCGGATGGCCCGTGACCCGATCCAGCCGCCGCCCCCGGACCCCTCCGCCCCGCACGGCGCACCCGCCGGCGGACCGACGGAGGAGGACACCCGCCCGTTCCTCGACGATCCGCCGGGCCTGGGCTGGGTCCCGGACGGGCTGCCGGGCTTCGAACGATGCACGCTCGGCCTCGACACCGATGAACAAGGACAGAACCTTGTCACAGTGGTGCGTCCGCGCACCGACGCCGCCCGTGACCCGGCCCGGCGGCCCATCCTCTCGGTGCACGGCTGGAGCGACTACTTCTACAACGCCCCGCTCGCCCACGCGTTCGAGGCCGCCGGCTATGCCTTCCACGCCGTCGACCTCCGCCACTACGGCCGCTCGCTGCGCACGGGACAGACGCCCGGCTGGACGGACGACCTGGCCCGCTACGACGCGGACCTCGAGGCCGCGTTCGAGACCATCGCCCAGGACCACCCGTTGCCGCCCATCCTCATGGGACACTCCACCGGCGGGCTGATCGCCGCGCTGTGGGCGGACCGGAATCCCGGCCGCCTCGCCGCGCTCGTGCTCAACAGCCCGTGGCTGGAGATGCAGGGCAGCGCGGGGGTGCGCCTGCTGGCGAAGTCCATCGTGGGGCCCGTCTCCGCCATGAAGCCCTACGCCATGCTCACACTGCCGCGCATCGACCACTACTGGCGCACCCTCTCGGACCAGGCCGAGGGCGAATGGGACCTGCACCCGCTCTGGCGTCCCCCGCACGCGTTCGAGGTGCCGGCCGCCTGGCTGAGTGCGGTCCTCTCGGGGCACCGGGCCGTGGCCGGGCGGCTCGACGTCACCGTGCCGATCCTCGTGCTCGTCTCCGCGCGCGGGCATCGGGGCACGTCCTACGCCGAGGCGATGCTGACCTCGGACATCGTCCTGGACCCCGACGCCATGGCCCGCCGCTCCCTGCGGCTCGGCGACCGGGTGACCGTCCACCGGCTCCCCGACGCGCTGCACGACGTGTTCGCCTCCCCCGCGTCGGTGCGCGAGGCGGCCGGTGCCGCGACGCTCACGTGGCTGGGCGCCTACGCGCCGCCGTCGGCGTCCGAGGCCGAGTCCGGCGCGCCGGACGACGGTGCCGGCTGAGGGGTGTCCACGGCGCCGCCGTAGCGGCGGTCCCGTCGGGCGTAGGTCTCGACGGCGGCCCACAGGGTCCGCCGGTCGACGTCCGGCCACAGCACGTCCAGGAACAGCAGCTCCGCGTAGGCGGACTGCCACAGCAGATAGTTGGACAGGCGCTGCTCCCCCGAGGTTCGCAGGAACAGGTCCACGTCCGGGACGACGTCGACGTCCTGACCCGTGCGGAAACCGCGGTCGAGGTAGCGGGTGATGACGTCCTCGCTGATCTCGCCCGGCCGCATCCGGCCGGCCCGGACCTCTTCGGCGATGGCCTGGACGCCGTCCAGGATCTCGGCCCGGCTGCCGTAGTTCACGCACATGTGCAGCGTGGTGCCGGTGTTGTGGCGCGTGAGCTCCTCGGCCTCCTGCAGCTCCCGGATCACGGGGGTCCAGAGGCGCGGGGCCCGCCCGTTCCACCGGATCCGCACGTTCCACGAGTGCAGGGTGTCCCGCTGCCGGCGCAGCACGTCCCGGGAGAAGCCCATGAGGAAGCGCACCTCCTCCGCCGAGCGCCGCCAGTTCTCCGTGGAGAACGCATACGCGGACACGTGGCCGATCCCCAGCTCCACCGCCCCGGCGACGACGTCCAGCAGCGCCGCCTCGCCGGCCCGATGGCCCTCGGTGCGGGGCAGGCCGCGCTGGTTGGCCCACCGTCCGTTGCCGTCCATCACGATCGCCACGTGCCGGGGCACGAAACGCGGGTCGATCCGCGGGGCGACCGCACCCGAGGGGTGCGGCGGTGGGGGCTGTGGGGCTCGGTCGGCGCTCATGGTCTCCTCTCGACGCGCGGGGCGGGGAGGCCGAGGTCCTGGTCCAGGACGGACAGGGACACCAGGCGCCGCTCGGCGTGGAACTGCAGGTACGCCGCCACGATACCGGCCGCCTCGCGGCGGGCGGGGGCCCCGGAGGCGTCCGCGGTGGCCCAGTCCCCCGCCGCGAGGGCCGAGAGCAGGTCGAAGGTCTCCGGGGCCGGGTGAGCGGCACCGGGTGGCCTGCACTCGGGGCAGACGGCCCCGCCGAGGCCCACGTGCAGTGCCGTGTGCGGGCCGGGGGCGCCGCAGCGGGCGCACCGGTCGAAGGTCGGGGCCCAGCCGGCCTGGGCGAGCGCGCGCAGCAGGAACGAGTGCAGGATCAGGCGCGGGTCGTGCGCGCCGCGGGCCAGCGCGGCCAGCGCGCCGTGGAACAGGCGGTACTGGGCGCGCCGGCCGTCGTCGTCGACCGCGGGGACCCGCTCGACGGCCTCGGCGAGGGCGCCGGCGACGGTGTAGGCGTCGTAGTCGGCGGCCAGCATCGTTGCGTACGGGTGCAGCAGCTGCGCCTGGCTCACGGTGTGCAGCTCCCCCCGGCCGCGTGCGAGCTGGAGCGTGGAGTGCATGAACGGCTCCACCACCGAGCCCAGCCGGGAGGAGGTCTTGCGCACCCCCTTGGCCACGGCCCGGACCAGGCCGTGCTCGGGGGTGAGCGCCTCGATGATGCGATCGGCTTCCCCCAGACGGTGGGTGCGCAGCACGATGGCCTCGGTGCGGAACGAGTTCGCCGCGTAGCCGCCGTGCCGCGCACCCCGCCGGGAGGAGCCGGAGCCGCTCACGCGCGCAGGGCGCGGTTCACCGCGGACACCACGGCCTTCAGCGAGGCGGTGGTGGTGTTGTGGTCCAGGCCGACGCCCCAGAGGACACGGTCGCCCACGGCCGCCTCCACGTAGGCGGCGGCCATGGCCGCGCCGCCCTCGGACAGTGCGTGCTCGGAGTAGTCGAGCACGCGGACGTCCACGCCCTCCTCGCCGAGGATGCGCAGGAACGCGTCGATCGGGCCGTTGCCCTGCGCCGTGCGGGTCTGCGTGACGCCGTCGACCTCGAGCTCGGCCTCCATCCGGAACGCGCCGTCCTCGCCGGAGGCCGAGGAGACCGAGCGGAGCCGGTAGCGGCCCCACTGCGCCTCCGCCGCGTCGGCGGGCAGATACTCGTCCTGGAACACGCGCCACAGGTCGGCGCCGGAGACCTCGCCGCCCTGGGCGTCGGCCAGATCCTGGATGACGTGGGAGAACTCGATCTGCGCGCGGCGCGGCAGGTCCAGGTTGTGCTCGGACTTGAGCAGGTAGGCGACGCCGCCCTTGCCGGACTGCGAGTTCACGCGGATGACGGCTTCGTACGAGCGGCCGATGTCCTTCGGGTCGATGGGCAGGTACGGCACGGCCCACGGGATGCCGTCCACGTCCGTGCCGGCCGCCTTCGCGTCGACCTCCATCGCCTCGAAGCCCTTCTTGATGGCGTCCTGGTGGGAGCCGGAGAAGGCCGTGAAGACGAGGTCGCCGCCCCAGGGCGAGCGCTCGGGCACGGCCAGCTGGTTGCAGTACTCGACCGTGCGCTTGATGTGGTCCATGTCGGAGAAGTCGATCATGGGGTCGATGCCCTGCGAGTACAGGTTCATGCCCAGCGTCACCAGGTCGACGTTGCCGGTGCGCTCGCCGTTGCCGAACAGGCACCCCTCGATGCGGTCCGCCCCGGCGAGGTAGCCCAGCTCGGCGGCGGCCACGCCCGTGCCGCGGTCGTTGTGCGGGTGCAGGGAGAGGATGAGCGAGTCGCGGTGCTCCAGGTTGCGGTGCATCCACTCGATCGAGTCGGCGTACACGTTCGGGGTCGACATCTCCACCGTCGCCGGCAGGTTCAGGATCATCTTGCGGTCGGTGGAGGCCTCCAGGACCGTGGCCACCTCGTCCGAGATGCGCCGGGCGAACTCGAGCTCGGTGCCCGTGTAGGACTCGGGCGAGTACTCGTAGGTGATCTGCGTGCCCTTGAGCTGCTCCTCGAACTTCTTCACCAGGCGCGCGCCGGAGGTCGCGATGTCCACGATCCCGTCCTCGTCCTGCCGGAACACCACGCGGCGCTGCAGCACCGACGTCGAGTTGTACAGGTGCACGATGGCCCGGTCGGCCCCCTCGAGCGCCTCGAAGGTGCGCTCGATCAGGTGCTCACGGGACTGGGTGAGGACCTGGATGGTGACGTCGTCCGGGATGTGGTCGCCCTCGATGAGCTGGCGGACGAAGTCGTAGTCGGTCTGCGAGGCGGACGGGAAGCCGACCTCGATCTCCTTGAAGCCCATGCCGACGAGCAGCTGGAACATGCGCAGCTTGCGCTCGGGGCCCATGGGGTCGATCAGGGCCTGGTTGCCGTCGCGCAGGTCCACGGCGCACCACAGCGGCGCCTTCTCGATGACCTTGTCCGGCCAGGTGCGGTCCGGCAGGGCGACCTCGATCTGGTCCTGGAACGGGACGTACTTGTGGAACTTCATCCCCGACGACTTCTGCAGGTGGGCGCTCATGCGTGTTCTCCCTCGACGTGCGCGCGGCGGGCGCGCGAAAGGTGGGTGGTCGGTGGCCGGACCGGGAGGTCAGGGACTCCGCACGGGGTGTCCGGTCCGGTGGGAGGCGTCCTGCCTCCGCGTGCGCTCAGGCGGCGTGGATCACGGCCTGGCACGGGGACCCCGTGCGGCCGGGAAGTAGCAGGCGGGCCGTGGCCGGCGCTGTCGTCGCGAGGCGGAGGGACATGCCCCCGACCCTAGCACCGAGGTGGGCCGGGCCACAGGAGGCCGTCCCCGTGTGACGCACGACGACGGCGGCCCGCTCCGGCGCATGCGCGCCCGGGCCGGGGCCTCCGGCTCAGAAGCCGAGTCGGCCGAGCTGTTTGGGGTCGCGCTGCCACTCCTTGGCGACCTTGACCCGCAGGTCCAGGTGCACCTTGGTGCCGAGCATGCGCTCGATGCCCGCCCGCGCCTGCGCGCCGATCTCACGCAGCCGGGAGCCGCCCTTGCCGATGATGATGCCCTTCTGGCTGTCCCGCTCGACGAAGACGTTCGCCCACACGTCCATGAGGGGCCGATCCGCGGGGCGGTCCTCGCGCAGGGACATCTCCTCGACCACCACGGCCACCGAGTGCGGCAGCTCGTCGCGCACGCCCTCCAGGGCCGCCTCCCGGATGAGCTCGGCGACCATGATCGCCTCCGGCTCGTCCGTGAGCTCGCCGTCGGGATACAGGGGCGGCCCGGCCGGCAGCAGGCCCGCGAAGACGCCCAGGACGTCGTCGACCTGGCGGCCGGCCACCGCCGAGACCGGCACGACGGCCGCGAAGCCCTCCCCGCCGTTCTCCGGCCCGAGGACCTCGTCGCCCAGCGCGGTCACGGCCACGAGCTGCGCCATGAGCTGCTCCGGGCCCACCTTGTCCGTCTTCGTCACCACGGCGACCACCGGGGTGCGGTGCAGGTAGGAGAGCTGCTGGGCGATGAACCGGTCGCCGGGACCGATCGCCTCGTCGGCCGGCAGGCACATGCCCACGGCGTCGACCTCGTTGAGCGTCTCCGCCACGAGGTCGTTGAGGCGCTCGCCGAGCAGGGTGCGGGGCCGGTGCAGGCCCGGCGTGTCCACGAGCACGAGCTGGAAGTCCTCGCGGTGGACGATTCCGCGGATGGTGTGGCGCGTGGTCTGGGGCTTGGAGGAGGTGATCGCCACCTTCTCCCCCACCAGCGCGTTGGTGAGCGTGGACTTGCCGGCGTTCGGCCGGCCCACGAGCGAGACGAAGCCGGAACGGAAGCCGTCCGCGGCGCGGGCCGGATCGACGAGATCGGTCATGGGGTCATCCTTGTCAGGCGGGGAGTGGGGTGGGGCGGCCGGCTCAGGCCACGGGGTCGGCGGGCTCGGCGCCGTGGGCCCGCTCCTCGCGCCGGCGCAGCCGCACCGGGCGGTCGGGGGTCTCGGAGACGCGCAGGCGCGCGACCCGGTTGCGGCGGGGCTCGAGGGTGTCCGCGACGAGCTCGATCCCCTGGACCACGACGCGCGAGCCCTGGATCGGGACGCGGCCGAGCTCCTTGGCGAGCAGGCCGCCGACCGTGTCGACGTCGTCGTCCTCGTCCTCCTCCGGCAGCTCGAACTCCTCCCGGAAGTCGTGGATGCCCATGCGCGCGTCGACGGAGTAGACGCCGGGCGCGACGAACTCCACCTCGGGGCGGTCCGGGCGGTCGTCCTCGTCGTAGATCTCGCCGACGATCTCCTCGATGAGGTCCTCGAGGGTCACGAGCCCCGCCGTGCCGCCGTACTCGTCCACCACCACGGCCACGTGGGTGGACTCGCGCTGCAGCTCCTGCAGGAGGGTCGCCACGGACTTCGACTCGGGGACGAAGCGGACGTCGCGCATGACCTCGGTGACGGGGGTGTCAGTCGCAGCGCCGTCGTGGTGCAGGGCGCGGGCGACGTCCTTGAGGTGCAGCATGCCCCGGATGTCGTCGGCGTCCTCGCCGATCACCGGGATGCGGGAGTTGCCGGAGCGCAGGAACAGGGCCATCGCCTGGCCGAGCGTGTGGTCGGCGTCGATGGTGACGACGTCGGTGCGCGGCACCATGACGGAGCGGACGATGGTGTCGTTCATGGAGAACACCGACTGGATCAGCTCCGCCTCGGAGTCCGCGAGCACATCCGCGTCGTGGGCGCGGGCGACGAACTCACGCAGGTGGCGCTCCTGGAAGTCGTCCTCGTCCTCCGGCTCGACCTCGCGACGGCGCCGGTCCCGGTCCAGTCGGGCGGCGAGCGGGCCCAGGGCCCGGCGGAGCACCCACACGAGCCCGCCCAGGCGGCGGGCGACGGCGGCCTCGTTGCGGGAGCCGATCGGCCGCGGGCTCCAGACGCCCAGCAGGGCGGCCACGCCCACGAGCACGACCGCGGCGATCGCCACGGCGAGCCACGTGTCGTCCACCACCGCGTCGGCGGCCGCGGTCAGGCAGACGGCGGACAGGGCCTCGGCCACGAAGCGCCAGACCCGCAGGGCCCCGAGGTGGCTCTCCCGCTCGCGGGCGATCTCCAGGACCTTGGAGCCGGGCTGCTCGCGGACGATGTCCTCCGCAGCCCGCCGGGAGAGGTAGGAGAACGCGGACTCGGCCAGGGACAGCGTCCAGGTCAGGCCGAGGAAGACCAGGAAGAGGGCGAAGAGGACGGCGGGTGTCAGCATGGGCGGTGCCCTCAATCCTCGACGGTGGGGGCCGGGGCGGGCCGGCCGAGGACCTCGGAGACGAGCCGATCCTGGAGCGTGAACATCTCCTCGCGCTCGGCGTCCTCGACGTGGTCGTACCCGAGCAGGTGGAGCATGCCGTGGGTGAGCAGCAGGAGCAGCTCGTCGTCACGGGAGTGCCCGCCGCGCGCCGCCTGCTCGGCGGCGACCTCGGGGCAGAGCACGACGTCGCCCAGCACGCCCTCGGCCGGCGCCTCGGGCGAGCCGGGGGTCAGCTCGTCCATGGGCAGGCTCATCACGTCGGTGGGCCCGGGCAGGTCCATCCACTCCTCGTGCAGCTCGGCCATGCGCGCGGCGTCCACGACGGTCACGGCCGTCTCGGCGCGCTCGTGGACGTGCAGGCGCGCGTAGACGTGCCGGGCCATGCGCAGCAGCGCGTCCTCGGGGACCTCGATCCCCGACTCGTTCAGGATCTCAACGGCCACGGCGGGCCCCTCCTCGCTTCTGGGACCGCTCCGCGGGGCCGCGGGCGGCGTCGTAGGCGTCCACGATGGCGCTCACCAGCGAGTGCCGGACCACGTCCGAGGAGTCGAAGCGGACCATCTCCAGGCCCTCGATCCCCTCGAGCACCTCGACGGCCTGGGCCAGGCCGGACTGGGTGCCGCGCGGCAGGTCCACCTGCGAGGTGTCGCCCGTGACGACCATGCGGGCACCGAAGCCGAGGCGGGTCAGGACCATCTTCATCTGCTCGCCGGTGGTGTTCTGGGCCTCGTCGAGGATCACGAACGCGTCGTTCAGGGTGCGGCCGCGCATGTACGCCAGCGGGGCGACCTCGATGGTCCCGGCCTCCATCAGCCGCGGGATCGACTCGGGCTCGATCATGTCGTGCAGCGCGTCGTACAGAGGGCGCAGGTACGGGTCGATCTTCTCGGAGAGCCCGCCGGGCAGGAAGCCGAGCCGCTCGCCGGCCTCGACGGCCGGGCGGGTGAGGATGATGCGGTTGACCTCCTTGGCCTGCAGCGCCTGCACGGCCTTGGCCATGGCCAGGTAGGTCTTGCCGGTGCCGGCCGGGCCGATGCCGAAGACGACGGTGGAGCGGTCGATCGCCTCCACGTAGTCCTGCTGGTGCAGGGTCTTCGCGCGGATGCGGCGGCCCCGGCCCGAGAGGATCGAGTCCAGGTGCAGCTGACCCGCGCCTCGCCCGGTGGCGGCGTCGCGGACGTGGTGGACGACCTGGCCCATCACCTCGGGGGTGACGGCCTGGTCGCGGCGGGCGATCGAGCGCAGGTCCTCGACGACGCGCCGCACCGAGGCCACGTCGGCCACCGGCCCGGCCAGGTCCAGCCGCTGGTCGCGGACCGTGACGTCCACGGTGGGGAACACGCCGCCGAGGATCCGCAGCAGGGCGTCCTGCGGTCCGAGCGTGCGGACCATGAGGTCGGCGGTCTCGAACGCGACCCCCTCGTGCGCGGTGGCGGGCGGGGTCGGGGTCGTGGGGGGCACGGTCACGATGGGGCGGATCACCTCGGGGTCGTGGGGGCGGGACGTCCCGTCCAGTCTAGGCGTCGGCGCGTCGTCCTGCCGGGGCTCACCAGCGGCCGAGCCGGTGCTGGAGCACGGCGAGGGCGGCGGGGCCGGCCGTGGAGGCGCGCAGCACGTGCGGGCCGAGCCGCACCGGCACGGCCCCCGCGGCCACGCAGGCCTCGAGCTCGGCCGGGCCGATCCCGCCCTCGGGGCCCACGACGACGGCGATCTCGGCGGCCGCGGAGAGTCGCTCCACGGGCATCGCGGACACCCCGTGCTCCGCGTCCTCGTGCAGCACGAGGACGAGCCGGCCGCCGTCGTCGTCCCGGACCAGCCCGGCGACCGCCGTCCCGGAGACGTGGTCCCGGACCGCGGGCACCCGGGCGCGACGCGCCTGCTTGGCGGCCGCGCGGGCCGTGTCCGCCCACTTCTGGCGGGCCTTGGCGGCCTTGGGACCCTTCCAGCGGACGATCGAGCGCTCGGCCTCCCAGGGCACCACGGCGTCCACGCCGAGCTCGACGGCGGCCTGGACCGCCATGAGATCCCGGTCGCCCTTGGCGAGGGCCTGGACGAGCACGAGCGCCGGGGTGGGCGCCGGCTCCTCCGCCACCGTGTCCAGCCGCACGGTCACCGTGTCCGGGGCGGCCGCGAGCACGGTGCCGTGGCCGAGCGTGCCCGACCCGTCGGCCAGGAGCACGGCCTCCCCGGGGGCCAGGCGCATGGCCGCGGCGGCGTGCCGGGCCTCGGGACCGCCGAAGACGACCTCCGCGCCCGCGCTCGCGCCGGCCAGGGAGCCCGGCTCGAGGTGGAACAGGGGGGCGGTCACAGGTTCCTCAGGTTCTCCCGCAGCCGGGCGAACATGCCCTTGGCCTGGGGTGCGCCGTGCACGACCTCCTCGCCGCGCACCTCGGCCAGGCGCTCCAGGAGCTGGCGCTGCTCGTCGTCCAGGTCGGTGGGCGTGGTGACCACCACGTCCACCTTGAGGTCGCCACGGCCCTGCCCGCGCAGGCGGCCGACGCCCAGGCCGTGGAGGACCTCGACGTGGCCGGACTGCACACCCGGGTCCAGGCTGACGGACTGCTTGCCGTCCAGGGTGTCCAGCGTGACGGTGGTGCCCAGGGCCGCGGCGGCCATGGGGACGGTCACGGTGGTGGCCAGGTGGTCGCCCTCGCGGCGGAAGGTCTCGTCCGGGCGGACCGCGATCTCCACGTAGAGGTCCCCGTTCGGGCCGCCGCCCGGGCCGGCCTCGCCGCGGCCGGCGAGGTGGATGCGGGTGCCGTCGTCCACGCCCGCGGGGATGCGCAGGGTCAGCGGCGTCCGGGTGCGGACGCGGCCCTGCCCGTCGCACTCGTGGCAGGGCGTCGGGATGACGGTGCCGAACCCCTGGCAGGCGGGGCAGGCCTCGGTGGCCATGACGGTGCCCAGCAGCGACCGCACGGGGCGCTGGATCATGCCGTGGCCGTGGCAGGTCTGGCAGGTCTCCGGCTGGGTGCCGGGCTCGCAGCACGAGCCCTCGCACCGATCGCAGCGCACGGCCGTGTCCAGCTCGATCGTCTGCTCGCCGCCGAAGACGGCGTCGCGCAGGTCGATCCGCGCGGTCACCAGGGCGTCCTGGCCGCGGCGGGCGCGGCTGGCGGGGCCGCCGCGGCCGCCCTGGCCGGCGGCGTTCATGAAGGTCTCGAAGATGTCGGCGAAGCCCCCGAAGCCGCCCGCCCCGCCGAAGCCGCCCGGGAAGCCGGCCTGGCCGTTCTCATTGCCCGTCGTGTCGTAGGCCCGGCGCCGGCCCTCGTCCGAGAGCACCTCGTAGGCGTGGGAGATGCGCTTGAACTGCTCGGCCGCCTCCGGGTCGGGGTTGACGTCCGGGTGGTGGGTGCGCGCGAGCTTGCGGTAGGCGCGGCGGATCTCCTCGGTGCTGGCGTCACGGCTGACGCCGAGCGTCTCGTAGTGGTCGGTCACGGTGGGGATTCCTCTCGGGGAGAGCGGGACGTGGGGCGATGCGGGACGGGGCCCGCCAGGACGCGTGGAGGCGCGTCAGGTGGTCAGGATGCGGGAGAGATAGCGGGCGATCGCCCGGACGGCGGCCATGGTGCCCGGGTAGTCCATCCGGGTCGGACCGATGACGCCGACCTTCGCCACGGCGCCGGGGCCGTAGGCGGCCGCGACCACCGAGGTGTCCGCGAGCGATCCGGCGTTCTCGGAGCCGATCCGCACGGACACCCCGTGGGCGTCCTGCTCCATCTCCGTGAGCAGGCGCAGCAGCACCACCTGCTCCTCAAGCGCCTCCAGGATCGGCCCGATGGACGCGCCGAAGTCCCCCGGGGAGCGGGCCAGGTTGGCGGTGCCGGCCAGGACGATGCGGTCCTGCCGGCCGGCCTCGAGCAGGTCGTGGACGGCCGCGGCCACGAGGGCGGCGGACTGCCGGTGCTCCGGGCGGACCCGGGTGACGACGTCGTCCACCACGGTGGCCGCCTGCACCGGACCGAGCCCCAGCAGGGCGTCCAGCAGGAGGCCGCGGAGCACGGACAGCTCCGCCTCGTCGACCGGACGGTCCAGCACGGCGTGCCGCTGGTCCACCCGCCCCGTGGACAGGATGAGGACCACGAGCACGCGCGTGGGCGCGAGGGAGACCAGTTCGAGGTGGCGGATCGTGGAGCCGTCCTCGTGGGGGAACTGCGCGACGGCGACCTGCTGGGTCAGCTGGGCCAGGAGGCGCACCGTGGACTCCATCATGTGCTCGGTGTCCGTCTCCGGGTCCAGCAGGGTCCGCACGGCCCGGCGCTCGGCGGGGGACAGCGGCTTCACCTCGGAGAGGCGGTCGACGAACACGCGGTAGCCCTTGTCCGTGGGGACGCGCCCGGCGGAGGTGTGCGGGGCCACGATGAGGCCCTCCTCCTCGAGCGCAGCCATGTCGTTGCGCACGGTCGCGGAGGACACGCCCAGGGCGTGCCGTTCCACGAGCGCCTTGGAGCCCACGGGCTCGCGCAGCGCCACGTAGTCCTCCACGATCGCCTGGAGCACCTGCAGGCGGCGGGGCTGCTCCGACATCTCGGTCCTCCTCTGGTCCGTCGGGATCCGGGGCGACCCCGGAGGTGCCCCTGGCTGGCACTCCGGCGGGTCAAGTGCCAATGCTACCGTCCGACCCGGGGGACGACCCGACCGGCCCGCACGGCTTCGCTCACGGTGATCGCCCGCCCCCGTTGCTACCGTGCTCTCCCATGGACTGGAGCAGCTGGGGCCCCGCGGGCCACGACGACCTGACGCGCCGCCCCGCCCGGACCGTCCCCGATGTGCCCGCCACCCCCGGCACGGTGGTCGAGGACGTGGCCTCCGGGTTCACCGGGGCCGTGAGCGGCATCGAGCGCTCCGGCGGCGTGCACGTGGTGGTCCTGGAGGACCGCCGCGGCGTGCGCCGCGGCTTCCCCCTCGGCGGCGGCTTCTGGATCGACGGCGAGCCCGTGACCCTGGTCCCCCCGACCGCCGCGGCCCCGGCGGCGCCGGCCCGCACCGCCTCCGGCTCGCGACGGGTCGAGGGGGCGCGGGCCCGCACTGCCCGCGCCTCTCGCATCTGGGTGGAGGGCGTGCACGACGCCGAGCTGGTGGAGAAGGTGTGGGGCGAGGACCTGCGCCTCGAGGGCATCGTCGTGGAGCCCCTGCACGGCGTGGACGACCTCGCCGGGGCGATCCGTGCGTTCGCCCCCGGTCCGCGGCGCCGGCTCGGGATCCTCGTGGACCATCTCGTCACCGGGTCCAAGGAGGAGCGCCTCGCGGCCGAGGCCATGCGCGTGCCGGGGGCCGCGGGCAACGTGCTCATCCTCGGTCACCCCTACGTGGACGTCTGGCAGGTCATCAAGCCCTCCGTCTTCGGCATCCCCGCGTGGCCCGTCGTGCCGAAGGGGCAGGACTGGAAGACGGGGATCCTGCGGGGACTGGGCTGGCCGCACGGGAGCAAGGAGGCCACGGGGCTGGGGTGGAAGCGGCTGCTCTCCCACGTCACCACGTACGCGGACCTCGAGCCGTCCCTGCTGGGCCGCGTGGAGGAGCTCATCGACTTCCTCACCGCCGCACCCGAGCACTGATCTCGGCGCGGCCCCCGCCCGCCCGCGCTATGCTGGCCCATGCCCTGCGCCCGGTCCCCGGCGCGCGGGTCCCGCGATCCAGGAGGAGCCCCTCGTGAACACCCGCGCGCAGCCCGACGCCGGCCGCACCGGCCACGGCCCGCCCGCCTGGCTCGTCTCGGCCGGCGGCCGCGGCGCCCCGCTCACGGCGAAGCAGGACCGTGACCGCGCGGCGCTGGCCCATCTCAGTCTGGCGTTCGGCGTGCTCGGCCCGCTGGTCGTGTGGCTGCTCTATCGCGACCGCGGCCCGTTCACCTCGCAGGAGTCGCGGGAGGCCCTGAACTTCTCCGGGCCGCCCACGCTCATCACGCTCCTGTTCTTCTTCCTGTCCCTGTTGCCGGTGGTCGGCCCGATCTTCGCGATCCTCGGCGCGCTCACGTGGGCCGCCATGGCGGTCTACGGCGTGATGGGCGCCTCGCACGTGTCCAAGGGCCGTCCGTTCCGGTACCCGTTCAACCTGCGCATCCTGCGCTGACCCGGGGTCGGCCGGTCAGAAGCCGGCCAGCGCCCGGACGATCGCGTCGTTGCGCAGCCGCCCCTCGAGCGTCGGGATGATGCGCCCGTCGACGGCGGCGCGCCCGTCCAGCAGGCCCGCGGCGATGAGTTCGGCGATCGCCCCGCGGATCCGCGCGGCCTCCCCCGGCGTCTCCGAGACGAGCTCCGCGGTCGGGAGCCCGCCCACCGTGCGCACCGCGAGCATGATGCGCTCGAGGCGCCGCGCGTCGGCGTCGGGCCGCTCGCGGCCGACGGCGGGGGTGACCCCCGTGGCCAGCCGCTGCGCGTAGGCGGCGGGGTGCTTGGCGTTCCAGAACCGGACGCCGGCGAGGTGCGAGTGCGCGCCCGGGCCGATCCCCCACCAGTCCTGGTCCTCCCAGTACGCCACGTTGTGCCGCGCGCGGTGGACCCCGGACCCCCGCGGATCCCGCGCCCAGTTGGACACCTCGTACCAGCGGTAGCCGGCGGCGCTGAGCAGCTCCTCGGCGAGCAGGTACTTGTCCGCCTGGTCGTCGGGGTCCACGTCCGCCACCTCGCCGCGGGCCACCTGGGCCCCGAGCTTGGTGCCCTCCTCCACGATCAGCGAGTACGCGCTCACGTGGTCCGGGGCCAGGACGACTGCGGCCTCGAGCGTGGCCCGCCAGTCGGCGAGGGACTCCCCCGCGGTCCCGTAGATCAGGTCCAGGGACACCTCCAGGCCGGCCTCGCGGGCCGCGGCGACGGCGGCGGGGACGGACTCGGGCCGATGGGTGCGCTCGAGCGTGGCGAGCACGTGCGGCATCGCGGACTGCATGCCCAGGGAGAGGCGGGTGAAGCCGCCGGCCGCGAGCTGGCGGGCGTACTCCGGGGTGATCGTGTCCGGGTTGGCCTCGGTGGTCACCTCCGCGCCGGGCGCGATCCCGAACCGGTCCACCGCCGCCTGGAGGATGCGCACGAGGTCCGCGGCCGGCAGGAGCGTGGGCGTGCCGCCGCCGAAGAACACCGTGTGCAGCGGGCGGGCGGGCACGTCCGAGGACGCGAGCACGTCCGCGGCGAAGTCCAGCTCCGCGACCGCCGACTCCCAGTAGTCGCCGCGACCCGCGCCGGGGCCAAAGTCGACGGCCGTGTACGTGTTGAAGTCGCAGTAGCCGCAGCGCACCGTGCAGAACGGCACGTGGACGTACAGGCTGAAGGTGCGCGCCGCGCCGTCGCGGGCGGCCGCGCGCACCCGCTGCCCGACGTCGGCCGGCAGCCGGCCGTCGTCGGGGACGGGCTCGCCGAGGGGCAGGGCGGGCACTTACTTCTTCGCGGCCTGGTCGGCGCCGGCGCCGTCCGAGGATAGGGCGGCGATGAAGGCCTCCTGCGGGACCTCGACCCGGCCGACCATCTTCATGCGCTTCTTGCCCTCCTTCTGCTTCTCGAGCAGCTTGCGCTTGCGGGAGATGTCTCCGCCGTAGCACTTGGAGAGCACGTCCTTGCGGATCGCGCGGATGTTCTCGCGGGCGATGATGCGCGAGCCGATGGCGGCCTGGATCGGCACCTCGTACTGCTGGCGCGGGATCAGCTCCTTGAGCTTGCCCGTCATCATCACGCCGTACGCGTAGGCGTTGTCCCTGTGGGTGATGGAGGAGAACGCGTCCACCTGTTCGCCCTGGAGCAGGATGTCCACCTTGACGAGGTCGGCGACCTGGTCGCCGTCGGCCTTCCAGTCCAGCGAGGCGTACCCCTTGGTGCGGGACTTGAGCTGGTCGAAGAAGTCGAACACGATCTCGGCCAGGGGGATCCAGTAGCGGATCTCCACGCGTTCCTCGGAGAGGTAGTCCATGCCCTTGAGGTTGCCGCGCTTGGCCTGGCACAGCTCCATGACGGCGCCGATGAACTCCGCCGGCACGATGATCGTGGCCGAGGCCATGGGCTCGCGCACCTCGAGGATCTTGCCCTCGGGGAACTCGGAGGGGTTGGTCACGGTGACGACCTCACGGTCCTCCCGGGTGACCTCGTAGACCACGTTGGGCGCGGTGGAGATGAGATCGAGGTCGAACTCGCGCTCGAGGCGCTCGCGCACGATCTCCAGATGCAGCAGACCGAGGAAGCCGACGCGGAAGCCGAAGCCCAGCGCGACCGAGGTCTCCGGCTCGTAGACGAGCGCGGCGTCGTTGAGCTTGAGCTTGTCCAGGGCGTCACGCAGCACGGGATAGTCCGAGCCGTCGATGGGATACAGGCCCGAGAACACCATGGGCTTGGGGTCCTCGTAGCCACCCAGGGACTGCTCCGCCGGGTGGGCGTGGTTGGTGACCGTGTCGCCCACCTTGGACTGACGCACGTCCTTCACGCCGGTGATGAGGTAGCCCACCTCGCCCGCGGCCAGACCGTTCGTGGGCACGGGCTCCGGGGAGGAGACGCCGATCTCGAGGAGCTCGTAGGTGGTGCCCGTGGACATCATGCGGACCTTCTCCCGCGGGGAGAGCCGGCCGTCCACGACGCGCACGTACGTGACGACGCCCCGGTAGGTGTCGTACACGGAGTCGAAGATCATCGCGCGGGCCGGGGCGTCCGCGTCCCCCTCCGGGCCGGGGATGGCGCGGACCACGCGGTCCAGCAGGTCCTCGACGCCGACGCCCGTCTTGCCGGAGACGCGCAGCACGTCCTCGGGCTCGCAGCCGATCAGGGAGGCCAGCTCGGCCGCGTAGCGGTCCGGATCCGCGGCGGGCAGGTCGATCTTGTTGAGCACGGGGATGATCTCCAGCTCGTGCTCCATGGCGAGGTAGAGGTTCGCCAGGGTCTGGGCCTCGATGCCCTGGGCGGCGTCCACCAGCAGGATCGCGCCCTCGCATGCGGCCAGCGAGCGGGAGACCTCATAGGTGAAGTCCACGTGCCCGGGGGTGTCGATCATGTTCAGGGCGTAGTCCACCCCGTCCACGGACCAGGGCATGCGCACGGCCTGGGACTTGATGGTGATGCCGCGCTCACGCTCGATGTCCATGCGGTCCAGGTACTGGGCCTTCATGTCGCGAGGCTGCACGACGCCGGTGGCCTGCAGCATGCGGTCCGCCAGCGTGGACTTGCCGTGGTCGATGTGGGCGATGATGCAGAAGTTGCGGATCACCGAGGGGTCGGTGGCAGCGGGCACCGGGGGGTTCGACGCCAGGGGCGACACGGGCACTTCCTCTACGGGTGACGGGGACGGGACTCTGACCGCCTAGTCTCTCATGTCCCGCCGCCGACCCGACCCGGACGCCGGGCCCGCGCGTCCACTAGATTCACGCCCATGGCCTTCGACCTGCATCGCGCCCTGTCCCTCGGCCGCCGGACGGCACGCCTGATCGGCGCCCTCCGCGACGACGCCCGGCCGCGTCGAGCCGCCTCTGAGGCCGGTCGACGGGCCGGCGAACGGAGCGGCCCGTCGCCCTTCCCGGGCCCGCCCGGGCCTCCCGGGCCCGCGTGGGACCCCACGGAGCCCACCGACTCGTGGCCGATGCCCGGGCCCGGGCAGGAGCGCCTGCCCCGGCGACAGGACACCGACCGCCACGTGTCCCTGCCGGACTTCACCGGGACCGTCCGCGTCGAATACGCGCCCGCGCCCGGGCCGACGGCCGGGCCGGGCGAGGTCGTGTGGACCTGGGTGCCGTACGAGGAGATGGACGGCCGGGGCAAGGACCGCCCCGTGCTCCTGATCGGCCGGGACGGGGCGCTCCTGCTCGGGCTCATGCTGACCAGCCGGGACCGGAACAACGCGCTGACCCGCGACGAGGACTACGTGGACGTGGGCGCAGGCGCCTGGGACCGGTCCGGCCGCGCCTCGGAGGTGAAGCTGGACCGGGTGGTCCGCGTGGATCCGGCCGCGGTGCGCCGGGAGGGCGGCGTCCTGGACCGGGCGGCCTTCGACCGGGTCACGGCCGCGCTGGCCCGCGCCCGGAGGCGGGTGCGCTGAGTCGGCCGCGCGGATCGCGGGGTCTGGGTGGTAGGATCGTCCGCATTGTGTCCGCCGGTCGACGGGCACCCCCGGAACGGGTCATCATCGGTGTTCCCCACGCCGCTCAGTCCACGGATCCGGGCACCCTCCACGACCCCCTGTTCATGCGGCGCCCGGACCCTCGTCCGCGCCGCCGACGACGAAGGACCCGATTTGGCTAACATCAAGTCCCAGAAGAAGCGCATCCTCACCAACGAGAAGGCGCGCCAGCGCAACGTCGCGGTGAAGTCCGAGCTGAAGACCGCCATCCGCGCCGTGGACAAGGCCGTCGCCGCCGGCGAGGCCGAGGCCGCCGCCGCCGCCCTGCGCACCGCCTCCCGCAAGCTGGACAAGGCCGCCTCGAAGGGCGTCATCCACAAGAACCAGGCCGCGAACCGCAAGTCCGGCATCGCCGCCCGCGTGAAGGCCCTCCTCGGCTAATCCACGCCCCCGGCTGTGACCGCGGCCCCCGCCCCGAGCGATCGGTGCGGGGGCCGTTTCGTGTCCGGGCTGCCCCCGTGGGGTGCCGTCCGGCGGCGCCGTCAGCGGCTGACGGCGGTGGCCACGCGGATGACCGCGCGCTCGACGGCGAACTCCGGGTTGCGGGAGGCGCCCTTGGCCTCGGCGTCGGCCTGGGCGATCCACTCCACGGCCTGCGCGATGCCGGCCGCCGTCCAGTGCCGCGCCGCCTGCTGGATGTAGCGCACCTGGAACGGGGCCACCCCGAGCAGGGACGGCAGCTCGGCGGCGGGCCGGCGGGCGTCGATCATCCGCGCCACCTGCCGCGCCTTGAGCGCGAGCGCCGCGGTGATCATCACCGGGTGGACGCCGGTGGCCATCGCGTGCCGCACGAGGGACACGGCCCTCGCCGCCTGCCCCTCGAGCGCCGCATCGGCCACCGCGAAGCTCGTGGCCTCCACGCGGCCGCTGTAGTAGGTGTCCACGGTCTCGACGGTGACGACGCCCTCGGTGTCGTCGACGAGCTGGGCGCACGCGGCCGCGAGCTCCGTGAGCGAGGCGCCGGTGGCGCGGATGAGCGCGCGGGCCGCCTCCTCGTCGATGCGCCGACGCCGGTCGCGGAACTCGGCCTGCACGAAGGCCAGCCGCTCCTCGTCCTTCTTCAGCGGCACGCACTCGACCACCGTGCCGGCCTGGGCGACGGCGTCCAGCAGCTTCTTGCCGCGGTTGCCGCCGGTGTGGCGCAGCACGAGCGTGACGTCGTCCGCGCCGGGGCCCTGCTGGACGAGGCGCAGGGCGTCCTCGAGGAACGCGTCGTTCATGGCCTCGAGGCCCTCGACCGTGATGAGGGTGGGCTCGGCGAAGAGGGACGGGCTGGCCGCGGTGGCCAGCTGGCCGGGCTGGTACTCCCCCGCGCGGAGCCGGTGGATCTCCAGCTGGCCGTGGCGCTCGCGCAGAGCCTGGGTCACGCGGTCCGTCACCCAGCGGGCGGCATGGTCCTCGGGTCCCTTGAGGAGCATGAGCGGGGCGGGCTCGGCTCGCCGCCAGGCCAGCGGGTCGGTGCGGCCGGCTCGGCCGGAACGGGGGCTGCGGGCGGCGGACATGCGTCCCATCCTAGGGTCCGGTGCGGACGCTCGAGGGCGGGCGGACGGTGTGAGCCGTGATCTCGGGCGCGCCGTCGGGGTCGGGGCCGTCCGCGGCCGTGAGGGCCAGCGTGCCGTGCAGGTCGGTGCGGGCCACCGGCCCGAGGCGGCCGAGCGCGTCCACCGTGGCCCGGTGGGGGTGTCCGTACGGGTTGTCGGC
Organism: Micrococcus sp. GbtcB5; assembly: GCF_019091605.1. Taxonomy (NCBI): domain Bacteria; kingdom Bacillati; phylum Actinomycetota; class Actinomycetes; order Micrococcales; family Micrococcaceae; genus Micrococcus; species Micrococcus sp. GbtcB5. The sequence continues at coordinate 76,669 of NZ_JAGXJK010000007.1, read as the reverse complement.
GCCCACGGAGACCATGTGCAGGCGGGCGCCGACCGCGCGCGGCACGGCCGTCCCACCGTTGCGGGCCCCGTGGTGGGCGACCTTGAGCACGTCCACGCGCGGCGGAGCGGCGGCATCGGACCGGTGCCCCGCGACCCATGCCGCGGAGGCGTCCTCCTCCATGTCGCCGGTGATCAGCGTCGTGACCGGACCGGCCTCGCTCTCGACGGTGACCAGCACCTGGGCGGAGGCGTCGTTCTCCTCGGGGGCCCGCGCGTCGGCGAGCAGCACGTGCCACCGCACCGGCCCGGCCGTGCCCGTCGCGCCGGTGCGGAGCCGTGCCGCGTCGGCGGGCCGGTCGACGCCGTCCGCCTCGCCGCCGCGCCCTCCCCTGCCCTGCGCCGGCGCGTCCCGGGTCGCGTAGTGCACCGCCCCGCGGGAGGCGCGGTCGACCACGCCGGGCAGTCCCCCGGTGTGGTCGGCGTGCAGGTGGGTGAGCAGCACGGCGTCCACCCGGTCGACGTCGAGGTCGTCGAGGCAGCGACGAGCGAGCCCAGGCTCGGGCCCGACATCGACGACGACCCCCGCGCGCGGGCCGGACCGGAACACGGCCATGTCTCCCTGGCCGACGTCGCAGAACGCCACCGCCCAGTCCGGCGGGGCCGCGCCCGAGGCCCGCGGCACGAGGACCGCCCCGACCGCACCCGTGGTGGCCGCGGCCAGCGCGGCGGCGAGCACGACCAGGGCGGGGAGGCGCTCGCGGGTCCGCGGCGCGCTGCGGCCGACACGCCGCACCGGGGCGGCCCGGCGTCGTTCGAGCAGGAGCACGGCGGCGAATCCGAGGAGCGTCGCGGCCACCAGCAGGACGCCCAGCCCGGCGCCGAGGGCTCCGGCCGGCCACGGACGCAGCGCCCCGGGCAGGGAGGCGCTGGTGTGGGCGACCCACCCGATCCAGGCCGCGGGCCACTGGATCACGGCGACGAGGGCGGCGGCGATCCCCGGCGCGGGCAGGGCGAGGGCCGCGGCGAGGGTGCCCAGGACGGTCACGGGCGGCACGGCCGGGGCGGCCAGCAGATTGGCCGGCACCGCGTAGGCCGACACCTCACCGGTCATGGCCAGGATGATCGGCTGGCAGGCCAGGTGGGCGGCCACGGTCACCGCGAGCGACGCCGAGAGCCACCGCGCCACGACGTCGGGCAGCACCCGGCCGAGCCCGGCGTGCAGCGCACGGTCGAGGGGCGCGCCGCCCAGGACGATGCCCGCGGTCGCCGCCAGGGAGAGGTGGAAGGCCGGTTCCACGGCGAGGGCCGGCACCGCGACGAGCAGGGCCGTGCCGCCCACCGTCAGGAGTCCGAACGCCTGCCGCGCGCGGCCGAAGAACACCGCGAGGGCGCCGAGAGCGCCCATCACGGCCGCCCGGAGGACCGACGGCTCCGGCCCCACGACGACCACGAACACCCCGAGGACCGCCAGCCCGGCGCTGAGGACCACCGCCCGGTGCACCCGCGCGCTGCGCAGGGTGATCGCGACCGCGCCGAGGATCATGGCCACGTTGGCCCCGGACACGGCAGACAGGTGCGACAGGCCCGAGGCCTTCATGGCGTCGTCGAGGGCGGCCCCCTGGGCGGAGCGGTCGCCCAGCACCAGCCCCGGGATGAGCTCCGGCGCCGTGCCGACCGTGCCCTCCGCGGACTGACGGAACGCGGCGCGCAGCGCCTCCCGCCGCGGCGGGCCCGGGCCGCCGTCGGTGGCCCCGCCTGCCGGCTCCGCCCCGCCGGGGCAGGGTCCCGGCTGCGGGGCGGCCGCGGCGGCCAGGAACACGGTGGAGCCGGACCTCGACGGCCGGGCCACCACGCACACCCGCGATCCCGGCCCGCCGCCGGGGGCCGCCGTCCCGTCCAACGGCGCGGCGATCGTCGCGGGCGGTGCGCCCCCGCCCGTGAGTCGGGCCGTCACGGCCGCCTCGGGGGCCCGCGGCGGATGACCGAACGTCTCGACCCGCACGGGCACGCTCCAGCGTGGGCCGAAGGTCGCCTCGCTCCGGGTGGCGGGCCCGTCCAGGGTCAGCTCGAGCCGCAGCGGTGAGCCGGCGTGCACCGCGCCGGTCCAGCCGCTGGCGCTGGCCGCGGCGGCGGGCCCGGCCGAGTGCTGCAGCATCAGGGCCGCGGCCACGCCGGCCAGCGTCGTCGCGGTGGCCACGCCCCGTATCCGACCGGTCGAGCGGGCGGCGCCCAGGACAGTGGTCGCGGCGACGGCCAGCCCGGTGAGGGCCGCCGCCGAGCGGGCCGGGGCGTCCCAGGCGACGCCGAGGATCCCGAGGGTCAGGCAGACGAGCAGGGCGGGCACCCACCGGGCCTCGAGCGGGCCGGGCACCTCGCGGTGGCGGGCGCGGCGGTCCACGGGATCGCTGGGCGGGCCCGGGGCCGGGCTCACCACGAGACGTGGTCACGCAGCCGGTCGAGCGTGGCCGGGCCGATGCCGGGCACCGCGTCCAGGTCCGGCAGGCCGGTGAACGGGCCGACCGTCTCGCGGTGGGCGATGATCTTCTCCGCCGTGGCGGGGCCGACGCCGGGCAGGGTCTGCAGCTCCGTGGCGTCAGCGGTGTTCAGGTCCACGGTGCCGCCGGGCTCGGCGCCGCCCGGCTCGCCTCCGGCACCGGCCCCGCCCGTGGTCGGCGTGGGCTGCGCCTGCGCGGCCCCGGCCACCCGGTCCAGGGCGTCCTGCGGCGTGTGGGCGGAGGGGACGAGGACCTGTTGGCCGTCGTCCAACGGGGCCGCGAGGTTGATGCGCTCCGCCCGGGCGTCCCGGGTCGGGCCGCCCGCCGCGCGCACGGCGTCGGCCACCCGGGAGCCCGGCGCGAGGCTGACCACACCCGGCCGGGCGACCTCGCCCACCACGTGCACCCGCAGCGGGCCGGACCCGGCGGGCCCGGGCGCCTCCCCCGACGGCCCCGCCTCGGACGTCCGCGCGTCGGTGCCCGCCGCCGACGGAACGGCGGAGGGCGCGCCGGTCTGCGGGATGCCTGCCCCGGCCGCGGCCGCCGGGATCGCCGCGGGCGGCGCCGGGGTGGTCAGCCAGGCCACCGCCCACCAGGCCGCGGCGGCGACGAGCAGCACGGTGACGGCCAGCAGGGCCGGCCGCCACCGCAGCACCGGGCCCCGGGGCGGGGTGCGCTCCCACCCGGACGCGGCGTGCGGGCCGGCCGTGTCGACGTCGGGGACGGCCGCGGGCGCGGGGTCCGGGGCGAAGGCGGGCGGATCGTCGCAGAGGCGGTGGCTGGGGCTCATGCGGGCAGTCTGCGTCCCCGTCGCCGAGTCGGGCGCGTCCCGCACCCGGCCTGGGGATCACCACCGCGGTCCGGGGCGGTGTGCAGGAACGGACGCGCCCGTCTCCTCGGCTCGCCTGCACGGGAGGCCTCAGTCCCCCGAGCCCCCCGTGGGCGATTCCAGCGGGCAGATCACCACACCCAGCGCGCCCAGGCCCAGGTGCGCGGCGAGAACGGCGGGCAGCTCGACGACGGGCACGGGGGTGGTGGAGATCGGCTGGAGCCGCTCCGCGAGCTGCCCGGCCGTCTCGGGGTCGCCGTACGCGTGCACGGCGATCCGCACCGGGTCCCCGCCGGCCCGCTCGGTCGCGAGCTCCACGAGCCGGTCGACGGCCCGGGCCGCGGAGCGCGGGCGGTCGACCAGGCCGATCGCGCCGTCGTCGACGGCCATGACGGGGCGCACCTGCAGCAGCGTGCCCAGCAGCGATGCGAGCCCGCTGATCCGCCCGCCCCGGCGCAGCTGCTCGAGGCTGGGCACCGTGAACAGCACGTGGCTGGAGTCCACGGTGGCCTCGAGGCGCTCGCGGATGCGGGCCACGGGCATGCCCACCCCCGCGTCCACGGCGGCGTCCACCACGGCCATGCCCAGCGCGAAGCCCACGGTGCGCGAGTCCACCACGGTCACCGGACGCTCGGCGTCCGCGGCGGCCAGGCGCGCGGCCTCCACGGTGCCGGAGAGCTCGCCGGACAGGTGCACGGAGAGGATGCGTGCGTAGCCGGCGCGGGCCAGCTCGGCGTAGACCGTCCGGAACGCACCCGGCGAGGGCCGCGAGGTGCGCACCGGGGTGCCGGCGGCCAGGGCCAGCGGCAGCTCCAGCGCGAGCTCGTCCGTGCCCTCCGTGTGGATCTGCTCGCCCACCATGACGGGCAGCGCCACCTGGCGGATCCCGGCGGCCAGACCGTGTCCGAGGACGGCGCCGGGCAGGGCGGCGGCCGAGTCCGTGACGACGGCCGTGCGGTCCCGGCGGGGCGGGCGCAGGCCGTAGCGCGCCCGCCCGGCCAGCTGGGAGCGGCGGGAGCGCAGGCGGACGAGCGCGTCGTCGCGCCACTGCTCGATGCTCGCCACGGCCTGCCTCCTCTCCCCCGGCCTGGTCGGGGCCGGTCTCACGCGGTCAGCGGATCACCAGGTTCACGAGCTTGGGCTCGCGCACGATCACCTTGACGATCTGGGCGTCCCCGATGAAGTTCCGCACCTTCTGCGACGCGCGGGCGCGCGCCTCGAGGTCCTCGGCGGTGATGTCCGCGGGCACCTCGAGGGTGTCGCGGACCTTGCCTTTGACCTGGACGACGGCCGTGACGGTGTCCTCGACCAGCAGCGCCTCGTCCACCGCGGGCCAGCCGGCGCGGATCACGGAGGGCTCGTGGCCCAGCAGGACCCACATGTCCTCGGCCGTGTACGGCGCCACGAGGGAGAGCAGCACGGCCACGGCCTCGGCGGCCTCGCGGACGGCGGGGTCGGCCGCGCCGGCACCCGCGTCGATCTCCTTGCGGGCCGCGTTGACCAGCTCCATCGTCTTGGCGACGACCACGTTGAACTTGCCGTCGTCCAGCAGCTGCTGGGCCTCGTGCACGGTCCGGTGGGTCACCCGGCGCAGGGCCACGGCCCCGTCCGCCGGGTCCGTGCCGGCCGGGGTGCCCGTCGCGCGGACGTCGCGGGCCAGGCGCCACGCGCGGGCCAGGAACTTGCCGGCGGCCCCCGGGGCGACGTCGGCCCAGTCCACGTCGTCCTCGGGCGGCGAGGCGAACACCATGGTCAGGCGCACGGCGTCGACGCCGAACTGGTCCAGCTGGTCGCCCAGGTCCACGCCGTTGCCCAGCGACTTGGACATGGCCTTGCCGTCGTTGAGCACCTGGCCCTGGTTGAGCAGGGCGCGGAACGGCTCGGTGAAGGGCACCAGGCCGAGGTCGTGCAGGGCCTTGGTGAAGAAGCGGGCGTACAGCAGGTGCAGGATCGCGTGCTCCACGCCGCCCACGTACTGGTCCACGGGCAGCCAGCGGCGCAGGGCCTCGGGGTCGAAGACGCGGGCGTCGTCGTTCGGGGACGCGTAGCGGAGCATGTACCAGGACGAGTCCACGAACGTGTCCATGGTGTCGGTGTCCCGTCGCGCGGGGCCGCCGCACTGCGGGCAGTCCACCTCGACCCACGACGTCGCCGCGGCCAGGGGCGACTGGCCCTTGGGGGCGAGCTGCTCGCCCTTGAGGTCGGTCGGCAGGGTGACCGGCAGCTGGTCCTCCGGCACGAGCACCTCGCCGCAGTCCGGGCAGTGGACCACGGGGATCGGGGTGCCCCAGAAGCGCTGACGGGAGAGCAGCCAGTCGCGCAGCCGGTACGTGGTGGTGCCCCGGCCGGTGCCGCGCTCCTGCACGATCTCGATGGCCCGCGCGATGGCCGCGGTCTTGTCCAGGCCGTCGAGCTCCCCGGAGTTCACCAGGATGCCCTCGCCGGTCGTCGCGACGCCGGAGACGGCCGGGTCCTCCTCGCCGGTGTCCAGCACGGCGCGCACGGGCAGCCCCATGGCGCGGGCGAAGTCGAGGTCGCGCTGGTCGTGGGCCGGCACGGCCATGATGGCGCCCGTGCCGTAGTCGGCCAGCACGTAATCCGAGGCCCAGATCGGCAGGCGCTCACCGGTCAGCGGGTTCACGGCGTGGCGGCCCAGGAACACGCCGCTCTTCGGGCGGTCCGTGGCCTGGCGGTCGATGTCCGAGACCTTCTTCAGGTCCTCCCGGTACGCCTCGAGTTCGGCCCGCACGTCGTCGCCGGCGAGCTCGGCGGCCAGCGGCGCGTCGGCGGCGACCACCATGAAGGTCGCGCCGTGCAGCGTGTCCGGCCGGGTGGTGAAGACCGTGACGACGGGGCCGTCCTCGACCTGGAAGTCGACGTGGGCGCCCTCGGAGCGGCCGATCCAGTTGCGCTGCATGGCGAGCACGCGCTCGGGCCAGTGGCCGGTGAGCTGGTCCATGTCGTCCAGCAGCGCGTCCGCGTACTCGGTGATGCGGAAGTACCACTGGTTCAGGGTCCGCTTGGTGACCTCGGTTCCGCAGCGCTCGCAGCGGCCGTCCACGACCTGCTCGTTGGCGAGCACCGTCTGGTCCTGGGGGCACCAGTTGACCGGGGAGTCCTTCCGGTACGCCAGGCCCTTGCGGTACAGCTGCTGGAACAGCCACTGGGTCCACCGGTAGTACTCGGGGTCCGAGGTGTGCAGCTCACGGGACCAGTCCACGGCGATGCCGTACCGCTGGAAGGAGCGCTTCTGCGTCTCGATGTTCGCGTAGGTCCACTCGGCCGGGTGGGCGTCGCGCTTGATGGCGGCGTTCTCGGCCGGCAGGCCGAAGGAGTCCCAGCCGATGGGGTGCAGCACGTCGAAGCCGCGCTGCATCCAGTGGCGCGCGACGACGTCGCCCATCGCGAACGCCTCGGCGTGCCCCATGTGCAGGTCGCCCGACGGGTACGGGAACATGTCGACCACGGTGCGGGTCTCGGAGCCGTCCTCGCGCGGGGCGAACGTCCCGGCCTGCTCCCAGTACCCGGCCCAGCGGGCCTCCACGTCACGGAACGAGTACTCCGCGTCGGCGGGGATGCTGGGGGTGGCCGGCACGGCGCTGTCGGGGGTCTGGCTCACGGCGGTTCGAGTCCTCACGCAGTCGGGATGGGGCGCCGGCCCTCGGGCGGCGCGGACGGGGCCGGCGGCACGGCCGGCCACCCCATCCTACGGCGACGGCGCCCCGGCCCGGCCGCAGGGCCGCTCCGAGACGCCGTGCCCGGCCGGGCACGCGGTTTCAGGCGGAGTGGCTGCCGCCTGCCGGACGCTCGGGCCCGGCGTCGGGACCGGGGCGCGCCCCTCCGGAGGTGAGCGCGTCGTCCTCCTCGAGCACCTGGGCGACCTCGTCCTCGAGGGCCTCCGTCACCGCGTCCGGGGCCGCCACGGAGTCCCCGACCGCCTCCTGCAGCTGCACTGCGTGCTGGGCCGTGAAGGTCTTCTCCGGATGCTCACGCAGGCGGAGCAGCGCGAGCAGGCGCAGACGCAGCCCCGACTCGGCGGAGATCTGCCGGCGGTGGGTGAGCCACCAGACGAGGAGCACGAGCGCGAGCACGATCCCCAGGTGGCCCAGCGCCGGGTAGACGACGTTCATCAGGTCGCCGAAGCCGACGAAGCTCACCGCGAAGGCCAGCAGCGTGACGCCGGCGAACACGGGCCGGTAGCGGCCCGGGCGGTCGGCCGTGAGGCGGCGTCCCAGCGCGTAGAACATGCCGATCGCGGTGTTGAAGATCATCAGGTAGATCACCACGACCATCGCCCAGCCCAGCCAGGGCGCGATCGAGGCGAACAGCCGCAGCATGGGGACGTCGGCGCGGCCGATCTCGGCGTAGCCGAGGTAGAGCAGCGTGGAGGCCATCAGGAGCAGGGCGGTGTACATCAGGCCACCGGTGAGGCCGCCGAGGAACGCCTCCCGGGGGTGGGTGATGGACCCGCCGATCACGAGGCACATGGACACGGCCATCACGACGACGAGGCCGAAGTAGTTGACCGAGGACAGCCACCACGGGTCCACCGGCGTGGTGGCCTGGACGGCGAGGGACTCGTGGGCGGTGAAGCCGCCGTCGCGGGTGACCAGGACGTGGACGAACCCGGCCACGACCGCGACGACCACCAGGGGCGTGATCAGGGAGATGATCGCGGAGACCTTCTCCACGTCCAGCATGCCCGTCACGAGCACGAGCAGGGTCATCAGGGTGGAGCCCGCCCACGTCGGCCAGCCGAACTGCTGGGCGAGCGTCGAGCCCGCCCCGGCGAGCATGACGACGCCGATCGCGAAGAGCGTCACCGTCACCACGACGTCCAGGATCCGGGCCATCACGGGGTGCGAGACGCTGCGGAAGACGACCTTGTGGTCGGCCGCGAGGAACACGCTGCCCAGCTGGAGGATGACGGCGCCGCCGGCGGTGACGAGCAGGCCGGCCAGTCCCGCGCCCACGACGCCGATCCAGCCGAAGCCCACGAAGTACTGGATGACTTCGGCGCCGGTGGCGAAGCCGGCGCCGACGAGCAGGCCGACGAAGGCGAGGGCGATCTTCAGGGATCTGAGCGCGACGGGGTGCTGCACGCATGGGCCTTTCGTGGGGGACGGGGTGCGCCCGTGCGGGCCCCGGGACCGAGGACAGGCCGGAGTACGGTAGGCACGCGCGCGCCATCGTGGCCAGGACCAGGCGTCGCCGGGTTCCGGGCAGCGTGGCCTCAGGCCCACCCCAAGGCCGCCCTCCCGCTGGCACGCCGCGGTCGCGATCAGGCCGAGCATCTCGGCGGACCCCGTCCCCGCGTCCAGCGGAGACGAGGCGCCACGGCGTCGGCGGTCGAAGGCCTGGCTAGGGTGGGGACGTGCCTGTCCCGACGCCGTCCGCCGCCCCGGGCCCGCCCGTCCGCCTGCGCGATCTGCTGCGCCCGCCCGCGGCGCCCGCCGATCCCCGCGTGCTCACGGGCCACCCGGCCCGGACGCCCCGCCGGCACACCCTGGCCGTCCCGGACCCCGTCAGCGGGATCCGGTCGTCCGTGGCCGTGTGGGAGTACACCCCCGTTCCGGTGGCCGCGCCGGGATCGCCCGGCGCACCCGAGGGGGACGCGGCCGCTGCCCCGCTCGTGTTCGTGCACGGCTTCCGCGGGGACCACCACGGCCTCGCCCTGCTGGCCGACGCGCTCCCGGAGCATCCGATCCACTCGATCGAGCTGCCCGGCTTCGGGGCTTCGGAGCCCTTCCCCCACGCCGAGCACACCGTGGCCCATCACGCGGACGCGGTGGCCACCGTCGTCGCCGCCCTGGGTCTGCGGGCGACCCCCGTGCTGGTCGCGCACTCCTACGGGACGACGGTGGCGGCCGAGCTGGTCGCGCGGGACCCGTCCCGGTGGGGACGGCTGGTCCTGCTCAACCCCATCGCCGAACCCGCGCTGGAGGCGTCGGCGTCCGTGTCGAGTCGGGTGCTGGCGGCCGTCGCCGAAGGGTACTACGAGGTCGCCGCCCGCCTGCCCGAGCGCCCGGCGCGGCTGCTGCTGGGCGCGCCGCCGGTCGTGTGGGTGACCACGCTCGCCATGACCCGCACCAGGGACAGGGATGTCCTCGCGTACACCCATGACCAGCACCGGCGCCACTTCTCGGACTTCGCCTCCGCACGCATGCTCTCCGAGGCGTACCGCGCCTCGAGCACGGGCTCCGTGGCCGACGTCGCCGCCCGCCTCAGCCTGCCGGTGCTGCTGGTCGCGGGGCGGGAGGATCCGCTGGGCTCGGTGCCGGCACAGGAGGCGCTCGCCGCGGCGATCGACGACGCGGGCGGCACGGCGGAGCTGCACGTCCTCGACGGCGTCGGGCATCTGCTGCACTACGAGCGGCCGGCCGCCTGTGCGGCGTTGATCCGCGACTGGCTCCGCCGCGCCGGCCGCTGACGCCGTCATCGCCCCGGCGTCGCCGCGCTCCGGCCCCTCGGGCTGCGGGTCGGTCCGGCCGCCCCCTCAGAGCACCCCGGCCGGGTCGAGCCGCACCCGCACCGGGGCGGTCTCGCGCCGGGCGCTCGCCGCGGACCGGGCGGCGCGCAGGGCGCCGACGGTGGCCTCGGCCGCCGCGTACGGGAAGATCAGCAGGGCGCGGGAGCGGGTCTCGTCGGCGGGGTCCGGCACCGGCCCGATCCAGGGCAGTCGCGCCGGGCCGCCGTCGAGCGGGGCCGAGTGAGGATCCTCGTGGACGTCCTCGTCCGGCCGTTCCCGGCGGGCGGCCTCCACGAGCTCGAGGTACTCCGCGACGGCGGCGGCCTCCCCCGTGACCTCTGCGAGGCGGCCGGCGGGAGGCAGGTGCAGCTCGCGCCGCTCGGCGACCTGGCGCGCGGCGAAGCCGTCGGGGTCCCGTCGGACGAGCGCGTTCACCGCCTCCCCCGCGTCCGCGGTGACCACCACGACGCCCCCGTCGGAGGCGGGGCGGACCAGGCAGGCGGCCGCGAGCCAGCGGGCGAGCACGCGGCCCGGCACGTCGAGGCCCTCGCGCTGGAGCTGGCTGTCCCCGTCGAGCAGCAGGGCGGCCGCGTAGCCGTCGGGCGTCATCGGCTCGGCCCCCACGGTCGCCACCACCAGGGAGGGCCCGGGCGGCACCGAGCCGAGCATGTGCTGCGCCGAGGAGGCGTGCACGGGCACGCGCGGGAACGCCCGGCCCAGCTCCTCGGCCGTGCGGTCCACGCCGCGGGCGCCGGCCCGCAGCGTCGTGCCGCCGCACTCGGTGCACCGGAAGCCGCGCTCCCGGGTGCCGCACCACCGGCACGCCACCTCCCCGTGCCGGGCGGCCCGCGCGTCGCGGAAGCCCAGCGGCCCCGCGCAGACGCGGCAGCGGGCGGGCGTGCGGCACCGTTCGCACACGAGGGCGGGGATGAAGCCGGCCCGGGCCACCTGCACGAGCACCGGGCCCGGCCGTGGCCCGAGCAGCGCGGCGCGGGCGGCGGCCCAGGCGGCCTGCGGCAGCCGCGCCCGCTGCGCGAACGGGTCGCGCGCCGTCTCCCAGGCGTCGGCGGTGGAGACGACCCGTGGCCCGAGCTCGCGCTGGGTCGCGCGGGAGGGGCCCAGGTGCAGCAGCCAGCCCGACTCGACGAGCCGTTGCACCGGGACGGACCGGGAGGGCCCGGCGAAGAGCAGCGCCGCGCCGGTCGCGCGGGCCCGCTCCAGCACGACCTCTCGGGCGTGGAAGTAGGGCGCGCGGGGTTCGGCCCACGCGTCGTCGCCGTCGTCCCAGAGCACCACCAGCCGCAGGTCGCGCACGGGCGACCACACGGCGGCCCGGGTGCCGGCCACGATGCGCCGGGTGCCGCGCAGCGCGGCCAGGTGGGCGCGGTACCGGGGCGTGTTGCCGTCCTCGGAGCCGATCCGCGCGTAGGCGTCTTCGCCCACGTGCTCGTCGAGGGCGGCGCAGAGCCGGTCGAGGTCGCGGTGGTCGGGCACCAGCAGCAGGACGCCGCCGCCCGAGGCGGCCACCGTGCGCGCTAGGGCGGCCAGCGCGCCCGCCTCGTCCCATTCGAACAGGCGCGAGGGCACGACGGCGGCCGCCCGCGCGGCGTCCCCGGCCAGCACGGCGGACACGAACGCGGTGCCCCCCTCGAGGGACTCCCACACCGTGGGCACGAGGCCCTCCTCCGCCGCGGGCGCCTCCGGGCGCTCGGCGTCCGTGCCGGTCAGCGTCACAGGGTGGTCCGCGGCGGTTTCCGCGTCCTCCGCCAGGGCGGCCTTCTCGACCTGCGCGACGCGCGGGGGCACCGCGGCCCGCAGCACGTCCGTGACGACGCCGGCCTGGCGGCGGGCCACCGCGCGAGCGGTCGCCAGGACCTCCTCCGTCAGCGGCGGGATGGCGGTGAGCACGCCGGTGAGCTCGGTGAGCTGGGCGCCGGTGGCCGGCTCCTGCTCCCGCGAGACGAGCCAGCCCGTCATGGCCCGTCCGCCGAAGCGGACGGACACGCGGGAGCCGGGGACCGCCCGGGCGTCCAGGGCCACGGGCACGAGATAGTCGAACTCACGGTCCAGGTGCGGCACGGGCGAGTCCAGCAGGACGCGTGCGATCGGCCGCTCCGGCCACCCCTCGGCCCGCTCCGGCAGTCGGGGTGCGTCCTCCGGCTCGGGGAGGGCGAACAGCGTGTCCGTGATGCCCGCCTCCGGGTCAGAGGCCGGCGGCGGCGCGCAGCTGCTCGACGCGGTCCGTGCGCTCCCACGTGAAGTCGGCGTCGTCCCGGCCGAAGTGGCCGTTCGCGGCGGTCCGTCGGTAGATGGGCCGCAGGAGGTTCAGCTCCTTCACGATGGCGGCCGGACGCAGGTCGAACACCGCGTTCACGGCCTCGATGATCTTCTCCTCCGGCACCGTGGCCGTCCCGAAGGTGTCCACGTACAGGCCCACCGGCCGGGCCGAGCCGATCGCGTAGGCCACCTGGAACTCGGCGCGCGAGGCGAGGCCGGCGGCCACCACGTTCTTCGCGACCCAGCGGAGCATGTAGGCGGCGGAGCGGTCCACCTTGGACGGGTCCTTGCCGGAGAAGGCGCCGCCGCCGTGCCGGGCCATGCCGCCGTAGGTGTCCACGATGATCTTGCGACCGGTGAGGCCGGCGTCGCCCACGGGCCCGCCGATGACGAACTTGCCGCCCGGGTTGATGATGATCCGCATACCGGAGGTGTCGAGGCCGGAGCGCTCGATGACGGGTCGGATCACGTGCTCCTCCACGTCCGCCCGCAGCTGCTCCTGCGTGACCCACTCGTGATGCTGCGTGGAGACCACCACGGCCTCGACCGTGGTGGGCACGTGGCCGGGCGCGTAGCCGATGGTGACCTGCGTCTTGCCGTCCGGCAGCAGGTACGGCATGGGCGTGTTCTCCGCCCGGCGCACCGCGGTGAGCCGCTCGGAGAGCCGGTGCGCGAGGTAGATGGGCATGGGCATGTACGCCGGGGTCTCGTCCGTGGCGTAGCCGAACATGATGCCCTGGTCCCCCGCGCCCTGCTCGTCCACCTCGTCCGCCGAGCCGTACTCGCGGGCCTCGAGGGACCGGGAGACGCCGGCGAAGATGTCCGAGGACTGCTGGCCGATGGAGATGTTCACGCCGCACTGGGCGCCGTCGAAGCCGTTGGCCGAGGAGTCGTAGCCGATGTCCAGGATGGTCTCGCGCACGATCTTGGGGATCTCCACGTACGCCGAGGTGTTCACCTCGCCGGCCACCTGCACCAGGCCGGTGGTGGTCAGGGTCTCCACGGCCACCTTCGCCGACGGGTCGGCGGCGAGGATCGCGTCCAGGATGGCGTCGGAGATCTGGTCGCAGATCTTGTCGGGGTGGCCCGCCGTGACGGACTCGGAGGTGAAGAGGCGGAGCTCTCCGCCGCCCACCCCCGAATACGGGTCGGCGTGGCGGGTGGGGCTCAGCGAGGCGGCATCGGTCATGCCGCCCAGTCTAGGTCAGCGGCCCGACGCGCCGGCGGGGTCGCGACCGGCGAGGTCATCCACGATCGCCCGCACGACGGCGGCCGCCGCCTGGTCCTTGGAGCCCGCGGCCTCCACGGCGGGGCGGCCGTCGGCGAACAGGATGGTCACGGCGGTCTCGTCCCGGCCGAACACCTTGTCCGTGCCGACCTCGTTGACCACGAGCATCTCGCAGCCCTTGCGCGCCAGTTTGGCCCGGCCGTACTCGAGCACGGAGGACGTCGCGTCGCCGGTCTCCGCGGCGAAGCCGACGATGAGCGGGGCCATGGGCCCGCCCTCGGAGCGGGTGCGCACGGCCGTGGCGAGCACGTCCGGGGTGCGCTCGAGCACGATGACGGGCGCGCCGCCGTCGTCGCCCTTCTTCATCTTGGCGTCCGAGACCTCGGCCGGCCGGAAGTCCGCGACGGCCGCCGCCATCACGAGGACGTCGGCGTCGGCGGCCTCCGCCAGCACGGCCTCGAGCAGGTCCTGCGTGGACTCCACGGGCACGACGCGCTCGACGCCCTCGGGCGTCGGGACGGACATGGACCCGGCGACGAACCGCACGGTGGCGCCGGCCTCGAGGGCGGCGCGCGCCAGGGCGGCCCCCTGCTTGCCGGAGGAGCGGTTCCCCAGGTAGCGGACCGGGTCCAGGGCCTCGCGGGTGCCCCCGGCCGTGATCACCACGGTGCGACCAGCCAGCGGGCCGGGCGCGGGCTCGGCATCGGACCCGGACGCGGAGGCCCGGGGACGGCGCGGGGCGCCCGCGGCCGCGGCGGCCTGCGCACGCTCCCAGATCTCGGCGGGCTCGGGCAGACGTCCGGTGCCGGAGTCGGCCCCGGTGAGGCGGCCCACGGCGGGATCCACGACCGTGACGCCGCGCTCGCGCAGGAGGGCGACGTTGGCGACCGTGGCGGGGTGGTGCCACATCTCGGTGTGCATGGCGGGGGCCAGGACGACGGGGCACGTGGCGGTGAGCAGCACGTTGCCCAGCAGGTCGGGCGCCATCCCCGCGGCGGTGCGCGCGAGCAGGTCGGCGGTGGCCGGCGCGACCACCACGAGGTCCGCACGCCGGCCGAGCCGGACGTGGTTCACCTCGTCGACCGCCTCGAACGTGTCCGTGCGGACCGGGCGGCCGGAGAGGGCCTCCCACGTCGCCGCGCCCACGAACTCGAGGGCGTTGGCGGTGGGCACCACGGTCACGCCGTGGCCGGCCTCGGTCATCAGGCGCAGCAGCAGCGCCGCCTTGTAGGCCGCGATGCCGCCGCCGACTCCGAGGACGATCTCCATGACGGGCTCAGGCCTCCGGGGCGTCCTCGGAGGTGCCCTCCTCGGCGCGCACCGTCTCGGCGGCCTCCTCGATGGCGGCGGGATCGCCCATCGGCTGGTGGGCGTCGGACGACTCGAGGGTGGCGAACGGGTCGTCCTCGCCCGGCAGGGAGAAGTCGCCGAAGTCCTCGGCGGCCAGGTCGGCCTCCGGGGTGGCCTCGACGGCCTCGTGGGACTCGAGCAGGTCGGTCTCGATCTCGCGCAGGGCGATGGACAGCGGCTTCTCGTTCAGCTGGGTGTCCACGAGCGGGCCGACGTACTCGAACAGCCCCTCGTGCAGCTGCGAGTAGTAGGCGTTGATCTGCCGGGCCCGCTTGGCGGCGAAGAGCACCAGGGCGTACTTCGAGTCGACCCGCTCCAGCAGGGAGTCGATGGGCGGGTTGACGATGCCTTCGTACTGTTCGGTCACGGGGTCTCCAAAGTCTTCATCTCACTGTCACGTCGGCGCCGGGTGCGGCGTCGGTGCGGCCGGTCCTCAGGCCTCGGTCGGACGGCGCTCGGGGTCCAGCCCCATGAGTCTCACCAGTTCCTCGGCGGCCCGCTCCACGCGGTCGTTCACGACGACGGCGTCGAACTCGGGTTCCGCGGCGAGTTCCAGTCTAGCCGTTTCGAGCCGGCGGCGCTGTTCCTCCGGGCTCTCGGTGCCGCGGCCGAGCAGCCGGGACACGAGTTCCTCCCAGCTCGGCGGCGCCAGGAACACGAAGGTGGCCTCCGGCAGCGCACGGCGGACCTGGCGCGCGCCCTGCAGGTCGATCTCCAGCAGGACGTGGCGGCCCTGCGCCACGGCCTCCATCACGCGGTCGCGCCGCGTGCCGTAGCGGTGGACGCCGTGCACGACGGCCCATTCCAGCATCTCGTCCGCCTCGACGAGGGAGTCGAACTCCTCCGGCGTCGTGAAGTAGTAGTGCACCCCGTCCTCCTCGCCCGGGCGCGCCGGGCGGGTGGTGGCGGAGACGGACAGCCAGGCCTCGGGGTAGTGCTCGCGGACATGGGCCGAGACGGTGCCCTTGCCGACGGCGGTGGGGCCGGCCAGGACGGTGACGCCCGGGCCCGGGGGGCGTTCCTGGACGGCGGTGCGGGCCACTGGGACGGCGGGGGCGGGTCCGGGGTCGAACGTGTCGGTCACGCATCCTCCTGGTGGGACGGGCCTCGCAGGCCCTTCACCCGGGCCGGCGCCGACCCGCCGGGGTGTGGGGGTCACCGGCCAATATAGGCGATCAGCGCCTCGCGCTGACGACGGCCCAGGCCGCCCAGCCGACGCCGCGGCGAGACGCCGCACCCCGCCATCGCCGCCCGGGCCCGGACCTCGCCCACGCCCGGCAGGGCCAGCAGCAGGTCCACGGTCCGCAGACGGGCGACGGCGTCCTCGGCGTCCGCGCGCGCGAAGATGTCGGCCAGGCCGACCTCACCGGCGGCGAAGGCCGCCTTGAGCTCCGCCCGCGCCCGGCGGGCCTGGAGGGCCTTCCTCCGGGCCTCCGCCCGCTCCTGCACACTGAGCTGCCGCAACGCCATGGGTCTGACCTCGATGCCTCTCGTTCCTCACCGGCCCCATCGTGACCCTTCCACGGTCAAGGCCAACGAGCGCAGCCGATCGAAAGGGAAAATACCATCTCATCCACACGGCACGGGCGCGCCGGGAGGACGCGGGCGTCACCGCAGGGCGGCGCGATTCTCCTCGATCGCGTCCACCAGCGAGGCCACCGACGGACCCGCGCTCAGGATGCCGCGGGACGAGGTCGCCAAGACCTGCGGCCAGGCCGTTCCGAAGCCGGCCCGCATGCCCCGGGCCGTGGCGCCCTGGGCACCGAACCCGGGGGCCAGCAGGGGCCCGCCGAGGGCCGGCAGGTCCAGGCCGAGGCGGTCCGCCTCGGCGGCCACCGTGGCGCCCAAGACGAGTCCCACCGGCCCCCACGCGTCGTCGCCGCGCAGGGCCGCGTTCTCGGCGGCCGCGGCCCCGGCGATGCGCCGGGCGACCGATCCCTCGGCCGACCCCTCGCCCACGTGCTGGACCTCGCGGCCCTCCGGATTGGAGGTCAGCGCGAGGACGAACACGCCGCGGCCGGCCTCGTGGGCGGCGCGGATGGTCGGCACGAGGGTGCCGAAACCCAGGTACGGGCTGAGCGTCACCGCGTCCGCGGCCAGGGGCGAGGCGTCGGAGGTCCACGCGGCGGCGTAGCCGTCCATGGTGGAGCCGATGTCACCGCGCTTGGCGTCCGCGATCGTGAGCACCCCGGCGTCCCGGGCGGCCGCGAGCAGCCGCTCCAGGGCCGCCAGGCCGGCCGATCCGTGGCGCTCGTACAGCGCCACCTGGGGCTTGATCGCCGCCACGCGAGGCCCCTCGGGACCCACCGCCGCCTCGAGGGCGGTCAGGGAGAACGCCTCGAGGCCCGCCGGGGTGTCGCTCAGGCCCCACTGCCGCAGCAGGCCCGGATGGGGGTCCACGCCGAGGCACAGCGGACCGGCCGTCTCCATGGCGTGGGCCAGCCGCCGCCCGAAGGGGGCGCGGGGCCCCGCGCCGCCCGTCGCCGTCGTGGTCACGCCGCGGCCTCCGGCCCGGCGACGGCCTGCTGCAGGCGCGCGTCGTGCTCTTGCAGTGAGGTGACGGACCACTCGTAGGACCGCATGGCCTCGATGGCCTGCAGGCACGCCCCGAACTCGGCCGTGGTCGTGATCACCGGCACGCCGAGCGACGTCGCGGCCGCGCGGATCTCGTAGCCGTCCGTGCGGGCGTCGCCGCCGGAGGGCGTGTTCAGCACGAGATCGACGGTGCCGGCGTGCAGCTGCTCCAGCACGGTGCCCGCGCCGTCCTCGTGCCCGGCGTCGGCGATCTTCGCCACGACCTCCGCGGGGATGCCGTTGCGCCGCAGCACCTCGGCGGTGCCGCCGGTGGAGACCACCTGGAAGCCGAGGTCGACGAGGCGCTTGGCCTGGCCCACGAGGGTGCGCTTGTCCCGGTTGGCGACCGACACGAACACGCGCCCCGAGGTGGGCAGCGGGCCGCCGGCGGCGGACTGGGACTTGGCGAACGCGGTGTCGAAGTGCTTGTCGATGCCCATGACCTCGCCCGTCGAGCGCATCTCCGGGCCCAGCAGCGAGTCGACCACGCGGCCCTCCGCGGTGCGGAAGCGGGTGAACGGCAGCACCGCCTCCTTGACCGCCACGGGCGCGCCGATCGGCAGGGTGCCGCCGTCGTACGCCGTGGGCAGCATGCCCGCCGCGCGCAGGTCGGCGATGCTCTCGCCGACGCCGATCCGCGCGGCCGCCTTGGCCAGCTGGACGCCCGTGGCCTTCGAGACGAACGGCACGGTCCGCGAGGCACGCGGGTTCGCCTCGATCACGTACAGCACGTCCGAGGCGAGCGCGAACTGGATGTTGATCAGGCCGCGCACGCCGACGCCGGCCGCGATCCGCTCGGTGGCGCGGTGCACGCGCTCGAGCACGTCCGGGCCCAGGGTGACGGGGGGCAGCACGCACGCGGAGTCACCCGAGTGGATGCCCGCCTCCTCGATGTGCTCCATGACGCCGCCGAGGTACAGCTCGGTGCCGTCGTAGAGGGCGTCGACGTCGATCTCGATCGCGTCCTCGAGGAAGCGGTCCACGAGCATCGGCTGGTCGGGGGTGATCTCCGTGGCGTGCTCCACGTAGTGGGCCAGCGCCTCCTCGGAGTACACGATCTCCATGCCGCGGCCGCCGAGCACGTAGGAGGGGCGCACGAGCACGGGGTAGCCGATCTCGTCCGCCACGCGCTTGGCGTCGTCGAAGGAGACCGCCGTGCCGTTCTTCGGCGCCACCAGGCCCGCGCGCTCGAGCACGAGCGCGAACTCGCCGCGGTGCTCGGCCAGGTCGATGGCCGCGGGCGAGGTGCCCAGGATCGGCACGCCGGCGTCGGCGAGCTGCTGGGCCAGCTTGAGCGGGGTCTGACCGCCGAGCTGCACGAAGACGCCGCGCACGCCGCCGGAGGCCTCCTCGGCCGCGATGACCTCCAGGACGTCCTCGAGCGTGAGCGGCTCGAAGTAGAGGCGGTCGGAGATGTCGTAGTCCGTGGACACGGTCTCCGGGTTGCAGTTGACCATCACGGTCTCGTAGCCGGCCTCGCGCAGCGCCATGGTGGCGTGCACGCACGAGTAGTCGAACTCGATGCCCTGGCCGATCCGGTTCGGGCCCGAGCCGAGGATGATCACCGACTCGCCCTCGTGCGGGGCGACCTCGGTCTCGAGGTCGTAGCTGGAGTACCGGTACGGGGTGAAGGCCTCGAACTCGGCGGCACAGGTGTCCACGGTCTTGTAGACGGGGCGCACGCCCAGGGCGTGACGCACGCCGCGCACGACCGCCGCGTCCATGTGCCGCAGCGAGCCGATCTGGGCGTCGGAGAACCCGTGCCGCTTGGCGCGGCGCAGCAGGGTTTCGTCGAGGACCTCGGCGTCGCGGATCTCGTCCGCGACCTCGTTGATGAGCACGAACTGGTCCAGGAACCACGGGTCGATCGCGGTGGCCTCGAAGGCCTCCTCGATCGTGGCGCCGGCGTAGAGCGCCTGCTGGGTCTGGGAGAGCCGGTCGGTGGTGGCCGTGCGCGCCGCCGCGAGCAGGGCCTGCGGGTCGGCGTCCTGCGGGAACGCGAGCTCCGAGCCCTTCTGCTCGAGCGAGCGCAGGGCCTTCTGCAGGGCCTCCGTGAAGTTGCGGCCGATGGCCATGGCCTCGCCGACCGACTTCATGGTGGTGGTCAGCGTGGGGTCCGCCGCCGGGAACTTCTCGAACGCGAAGCGCGGGACCTTCACGACCACGTAGTCCAGGACCGGCTCGAAGGACGCCGGGGTCTTCTGGGTGATGTCGTTGGGGATCTCGTCCATCGTGTAGCCCAGGGCCAGCTTGGTGGCGATCTTGGCGATCGCGAAGCCGGTGGCCTTCGAGGCCAGCGCCGAGGAGCGGGAGACGCGCGGGTTCATCTCGATGACGACGACGCGCCCGTCCACGGGGTTCACCGCGAACTGGATGTTGCAGCCGCCGGTGTCCACGCCGACCTCGCGGATGACGTTGATCGAGATGTCCCGCAGCTTCTGGTACTCGCGGTCCGTCAGCGTCATGGCCGGGGCCACGGTGATGGAGTCGCCGGTGTGCACGCCCACGGGGTCCACGTTCTCGATGGAGCAGACGACGACGACGTTGTCGTTCTTGTCCCTCATCATCTCCAGCTCGTACTCCTTCCAGCCGAGGATGGACTCCTCGAGCAGGACCTCGGAGGTCGGGCTGTACTGCAGGCCGGCGCCGCAGATGCGGTACAGGTCGGCCTCGTCGTAGGCCATGCCGGAGCCGAGGCCGCCCATCGTGAACGAGGGGCGCACCACCACGGGGTACTTCAGGTCCTCGACGGCGGCCAGGGCCTCCTCCATCGTGTGCACGATGTGGGACCGGGCGGACTCGCCGCCGGCACGCTCCACGACGCCCTTGAACAGCTCGCGGTTCTCGCCGAGCTCGATGGCCTCGATGTTCGCGCCGATCAGCTCGACGCCGAAGCGCTCGAGCACCCCGTCCTTGTCGAGGGCGATGGCGGTGTTCAGCGCCGTCTGGCCGCCCAGGGTGGGCAGCAGGGCGTCCGGGCGCTCCTTCTCGATGATCTTGGCGACCACGGCCGGGGTGATGGGCTCGACGTAGGTGGCGTCGGCCAGCTCCGGGTCGGTCATGATCGTGGCCGGGTTGGAGTTGACGAGGACGACGCGGACGCCCTCCTCCTTGAGGACGCGGATGGCCTGGGTGCCGGAGTAGTCGAACTCGGCGGCCTGGCCGATCACGATGGGGCCGGAGCCGATGACCAGGACGGACTTCAGGTCGGTGCGCTTGGGCATGGATCAGGCTCCTTCGGTGGCGGGGGTGGTGGCGGTGCGGTGCTCGGTGAGCAGCTGCACGAAGCGGTCGAACAGGTCGAGGGTGTCGTTGGGGCCGGCCGCGGACTCCGGGTGGAACTGCACGGAGAAGGCGGGCCGGTCGAGCAGGCGCAGGCCCTCGACGACCTGGTCGTTCAGGGACCAGTGGGAGACCTCGACGCGGCCGAAGCGCGACTCCGGCGCCTCGATCGGGTCGCCGAGGGGGGCGTCCACGGCGAAGCCGTGGTTCTGGGAGGTGATGGCCACGCGGCCCGTGGCCTTGTCCAGCACCGGCTGGTTCGGACCGCGGTGGCCGAACTTCAGCTTGTAGGTGTCGAAGCCGAGCGCCCGGCCGAAGATCTGGTTGCCGAAGCAGATGCCGAAGAACGGCAGGCCGGCGTCGAGGACCTCGCGCAGCAGCTCCACCTGGGCGTCTGCCGTGGCCGGGTCGCCGGGGCCGTTGGACAGGAAGACGCCGTCCGGGTCCACGGCGCGGATGCCGGCCAGGTCCGTGGCCGCGGGCAGCACGTGCACGCGGATGCCGCGGGAGGCCAGGTGCCGCGGCGTGGCGGCCTTGATGCCGAGGTCGAGGGCGGCGATCTCGGCGATCGGCTCGCCCTCCCAGCCGTGCTCGGCCGGCTCGATGACGTACGGCTCCTCCGTGGTGACGGACTCCGCGAGGCGGGCGCCGGCCATCGACGGCTGGGCGCGCACCTCCGCCAGCAGCTCGGCCTCCGGGCGGGCGGCGTGCTCGCCGGAGAACACGCCGGCGCGCATCGAGCCCTCGGTGCGCAGGCGGCGGGTGATGGCCCGGGTGTCGACCTCGCGGATCCCGACGACGCCGAACGCCTCGAGCTCCTCGTCGAGGCTGCGCTCGGCGCGCCAGTTGGACGGACGCCGGGCCGCGTCGCGGACCACGTAGCCGGCCGCGAAGATCGCCCGCGACTCGCGGTCGGCGTCGTTGACCCCGGTGTTGCCGATGTGCGGGGAGGTCTGCACGATGATCTGCCCCGCGTAGGACGGGTCGGTGAGGGTCTCCTGGTAGCCGGTCATGCCCGTGGTGAACACGGCCTCGCCCAGGGTGCGGCCGCGGGCGCCGTAGGCCCGGCCGCGGTGGACGGTGCCGTCCTCGAGGACGAGCAGGGCCAGGTCGTCGGTGGGGGTGCTCATCGGGGGTCTCCTTCTCCTGCGCGGCCGGCCGGGTCGGCCGGGGCGGGGTCGATGATGGTCTGCAGGGCGGCGAGGAGCCGGTCGCGGTCCTCGGGGCGGTCGGGGCGGAAGGCGGAGGTGAGTTCGACGTCGCCGAGGCGCCAGCCCCAGGCGACGAGCCCGCCCGGCTCGACGAACTTGCCGGCGATCCCCGCGGACAGGCCGGCCTCGACGAGGTCGTCCGCGGGGATGAACAGGTTGGCGGCCCCGGGGCGGAGCACGAGCAGGCCGCGGTGGGCGCCGGCGTCGTGGACCTCGAGGACGGCGCGCGAGCGCAGGCCCAGGCCGTGCACCGCCACGCGGTCCAGTCGGTCCTCGCCGCGCACCGTGCCCACGTGCATGCCCTCCGCGGACAGCGTCGGCTCGGCGTCGTAGAGGGCCGTCGGCACGGGGGCCGGGGCCGGGATCCCGGCCTGCGCCCGGCGGCGGGCCCGCCACCCGAGGGCCAGCAGGCCGAGCAGCACGAGGACGACGGCCAGGGTGCCCAGGGTCACCGGCAGCCACACGTCCGCGTAGTCCTTCGTCGGGGTCCGCGGCGGGACGGGACGGGCCGCCAGGGCGGCGGCCAGGGGGGTGATGCTCACGCGCGCTCCCCCGTCTCCGTCAGGGCCGGGTGGCGGTACGGCCGGGCGGGGGCGCCGTCGGCGACGACGCGGGCACCGCGATAGACCGTGTGGCGCACCGCACCCGGCAGCTCCATGCCCCGGTACGGGCTGTTGCGGGACTTCGTCAGGTGCTGCTCGGGGTCCACGGTGCGGCGGGCCCGCGGGTCCACGAGCACGAGGTTGGCCACCGCGCCGACGCGCGGGACGCCGCGCTCGTCGGCCTGGCCCTGGTCGGTCAGGCCGGCGATCCGGGCCGGCGCCGTGGACATCACGCGGGCGACGCCGGCCCAGTCCATCAGGCCGGTGTCCACCATCGCCTGCTGCACCACGGACAGGGCGGTCTCGAGGCCCGTCATGCCCATCGCCGCGACCGTCCACTCGCACTGCTTGGTCTCGGCGGGGTGTGGGGCGTGGTCGGTGCCCACGGTGTCGATGGTGCCGTCGGCCAGCCCGGCGCGCAGGGCCATCACGTCGGACTCGCGGCGCAGCGGCGGGTTGACCTTGAACACGGGGTCGTAGGAGCGGACGAGCTCCTCGGTGAGCAGCAGGTGGTGCGGGGTGACCTCGGCGGTCACGGCCACGCCCTGGGCCTTGGCCCAGCGGATCAGCTCGACGGAGCCGGCCGTGGAGACGTGGCACACGTGCAGGCGGGAGTCCACGTGCTGGGCCAGCAGCACGTCACGGGCGATGACGGCCTCCTCCGCCACGGCGGGCCAGCCGGCCAGGCCGAGGACGCCGGAGAGCTCGGACTCGTTCATCTGGGCGCCGGCGGTGAGGTTCGGCTCCTGCGCGTGCTGGGCCACGAAGCCGCCGAAGGACTTCACGTACTCGAGCGCCCGGCGCATCAGCACGGCGTCGTGGACGCACATGCCGTCGTCGGAGAACATCCGCACGCGGGCCTGCGAGTCGGCCATCGCGCCGAGGTCGGCCAGGGCCTCGCCGGCCAGGCCCACGGTCACCGCGCCCACGGGGTGCACATCGCACCAGCCCGCGTCCCGGCCCAGCCGCCACACCTGCTCCACCACGCCGGCGGTGTCGGCCGTCGGCGTCGAGTTGGCCATCGCGTGGACCGAGGTGAAGCCGCCCATCGCGGCGGCGCGGGTGCCGGTCTCGACCGTCTCCGCGTCCTCCTTGCCGGGCTGGCGCAGATGGGTGTGCAGGTCGACGAGCCCGGGCAGCAGCACCAGGCCGGCGCAGTCGACCTCCTCGGGGGCCGGGTCGAGGCCGGCGGCGTGGGTCGCGGCGTCCGGGCCGAGGGCGGCGATCCGGCCCTCGGCGACGAGCACGTCGGCGGTCTCGCCCGTGGTCAGGCGCGCGCTGCGCAGCAGCAGGGGGGCGGGGCTGGGGGCGCTCACGGGCGGACCTCCTGGTCGTGGTTGAGGACGAGGTGCAGGACCGCCATGCGGACGGACACGCCGTTGGCGACCTGCTCGAGGGCGGTGTTGCGGGGCGAGTCCGCCGCCGCCGGGCTGATCTCCAGGCCGCGGTTCATCGGGCCGGGGTGCATGACCACGGGCTCGTCGAGCAGGGCGCCCCGGCCGGCGGTGAGGCGGGCGAAGCGGTCATCGGTCAGCCCCCAGGTCCGGGTGTACTCCCCTGCGGACGGGAAGAAGGCGCCGCCCATCCGCTCGGCCTGGACGCGGAGCATCATGACGGCGTCGGGGCCGGCGTCGAGGGCCTCGTCCAGCGAGTAGGTGACCTGGCACGGCCACGCGGCCACGCCCACGGGCAGCAGGGTGGGCGGGGCGGCCAGGGTGACCTGTGCGCCCAGCGTGCTGAGCAGCCACACGTTGGACCGGGCCACGCGCGAGTGCAGGATGTCCCCCACGATCACCACGCGCATGCCGGTCAGGTCCCGGCCGACCAGGTCCTCTCCCGTCGCCGCGGCGAGGCGCCGGCGCAGGGTGAAGGCGTCCAGGAGGGCCTGGGTGGGGTGCTCGTGGGTGCCGTCGCCGGCGTTCACGACGGCGGAGCGCACCCAGCCGGAGTCGGCCAGCTGGCGGGCCGCGCCCGAGGACCAGTGGCGCATCACGATGGCGTCCGCGCCGATGGCCTCGAGCGTCTGGACGGTGTCCTTGAGCGACTCCCCCTTGGAGACGGACGACCCCTTCGCGGAGAAGTTGATCACGTCCGCGGAGAGCCGCTTGGCGGCGGCCTCGAAGGAGATGCGGGTGCGGGTGGAGTCCTCGAGGAAGAGGTTCACCACGGTGCGGCCGCGCAGGGCGGGCAGCTTCTTGACCTCGCGCTGGTTGACGGCGGCCATCTCCTCGGCGGTGTCGAGGACGGCGAGGGCGTCGGCGCGGGAGAGGTCGGCGGTGGACAGCAGGTGGCGCACGGCTCAACCCTCCCGGGTCGCGACACGGTCGACGATGCTCACGGCGTCCTCGGTGACCTCGCCGGTGCCCTCGGGGCCGTCGACCTCCATGAGCCGGACCTGGACGCGCTCGGCGGTGGAGGTCGGCAGGTTCTTGCCCACGAAGTCGGCCCGGACGGGCAGCTCGCGGTGCCCGCGGTCCACGAGGACGGCCAGGCGCACGGCGGCGGGGCGGCCCAGGTCGGCGATCGCGTCGAGGGCGGCCCGGACGGTACGGCCGGAGAAGAGGACGTCGTCCACGAGCACGACGACGGCGCCGTCGAGGGGGACCTCGGGCAGGCGGGTGGGCATCGGGGTGCGGGCCGTGCCGCGGCGGAGGTCGTCCCGGTAGAGCGTCACGTCCACCTCACCGACGGCGGCGGTGGGGTCGAAGGCCGGCTCGATGCGGGCCAGCAGGGCGCCGAGCCGCCGGGCCAGGGGGGCCCCGCGGCGCGGGATCCCCATCAGGACGAGACCCTCGGCGCCCTTGTTGGACTCGAGGATCTCGTGGGCGATCCGGGTCAGCGCCCGGTCGATCTCGGACGTGGACAGCACGGTCCGGGCAGCACGAGGTGCGGCGGGGTCAGTTCCCATG
The DNA here is from genome assembly GCF_019091605.1 of Micrococcus sp. GbtcB5. Lineage (NCBI taxonomy): Bacteria > Bacillati > Actinomycetota > Actinomycetes > Micrococcales > Micrococcaceae > Micrococcus > Micrococcus sp. GbtcB5. Next base: position 51,462 of record NZ_JAGXJK010000007.1, on the reverse strand, counting down.
CCGGCGCCTCCTTCCCCGCCTCACAGGACGGCTCTTAAAGGATGCGTGGTTCGTCCCGGGGCGCCGGTGGGCCCCCGCGCGGGACGTCGCCGACTCTACCAGCGAGGCCCGCCCCACGGCGCGGATGACGCGGTGCGAAACGGGCCTCGTGACGGAGCTCTCGGCGGCTCAGGCGAGCAGCGTCGGCTTGACCTGCTGCAGGCGGCCGAGCAGACCGTTGACGAACTCGGGCGAGTCGTCCGTGGACAGCTGGGCGGCCAGGGCGACGGCCTCCGAGATGGCGACGGCGTCCGGCACGTCGTCCTGGAACAGCAGCTCCCAGGCCCCCACGCGCAGGATCGCCCGGTCGACGGCGGGCATGCGGTCCAGGGACCAGCCGCGGGAGTAGGAGCTCAGGGCCTCGTCGATCCGCTCCTGGTCCGCGATGACGCCCTCCACGAGCCGCTGGGTGTAGGCGTTCACCTGCAGGTCGGTGCTCTCGCGGCGGGTGCGGATGCCCTCCAGCACGGTGGAGCCGCGCTGCTCGGCCTCGAACAGGATCTCCACCGCACGCTGCCGGGAGCGGCTGCGCGCCGTGGTTCCCCGCTTGGCACCGGAGCCGGCGGAGGCCCGCTCAGTCATTGACGCGGCCGAGGTAGTCGCCGGTGCGGGTGTCGACCTTGACGCGGGTGCCCTGCTCCACGAAGAGCGGCACCTGGATCTCGGCGCCGGTCTCCACGGTGGCGGGCTTGGTGCCGGCGGAGGAGCGGTCCCCCTGCAGGCCCGGCTCGGTGTAAGTGATCTCCAGGACGACGGACGCCGGCATCTCCAGGTACAGCGGCGTGCCCTCGTGCAGGGCGATGACCACCTGGGTGTTCTCGAGCATGTACTTCGCGGCGTCGCCGACCACGGCCCCGGGCACGGTGATCTGGTCGTAGTCCTTGACGTCCATGAACACGTAGTCCGCGCCGTCCTGGTAGAGGTACTGGTAGTCGGAGCGGTCGACGGTGGCGAACTCGACCTTGGCGCCGGCGTTGAAGGTCTTGTCCACGACCTTGCCCGTGGTGATGTTCTTCATCTTGGTGCGGACGAACGCGCCGCCCTTGCCCGGCTTGACGTGCTGGAACTCGGTGACGTTCCAGAGCTGGCCCTCCAGCTTCAGGACGGCGCCGTTCTTGATGTCGTTGCTCGTTGCCACGTGTGTGCTCCCAATCGGTCTCGCGGACCGTCACGGGTCCGCCTGCAGTGGGTGGGGTCTTGGATGTGCGCGGGCCAGTCTACGGGAGGCCCCGCGCGGGGCCGGGGTCAGCGGCGGCTCACTCCGCGATCTCCTGGTACGCCGCGAAGAGCAGGGACGCGTCCGGGATGTCCACGGTGGTGGGCTGCGCGAGCCCGTCCAGCAGGACGAAGCGCAGCTGGTCGCCGCGGTTCTTCTTGTCCCGGCGGATGCCCTCGAGCAGGGTCTGCCACCGGTCCCCGCGGTAGGAGACGGGCAGGCCCAGGGCTGTCAGCACCGACCAGTGCCGGTCCGCGGTGGCGTCGTCGAGCCGGCCGAGGGATCGGGCCAGCTCGGCCGCGAAGACCAGGCCCACGGACACCGCGGCGCCGTGGCGCCACTGGTAGCGCTCGGCGAGCTCGATCGCGTGCCCCATCGTGTGGCCGTAGTTCAGTGCCTCGCGGGCGCCCGACTCGCGGGGGTCGCGGGAGACGACGTCCGCCTTGACCCGGATCGAGCGCTCGATCAGCTCGCGCAGCCGCGGGGAGTGCGGGTTCTGGGCCTGGGCCGGGTCCTCCTCGATGAGGTCGAGGATCGCGGGGTCGGCGATGAAGCCGCACTTCACGACCTCGGCCAGGCCGGAGATCAGCTCGTTGGCCGGCAGGGTGAGCAGCGTGTCCAGGTCGGCCAGCACGCCGGCCGGATTGTGGAACGCCCCCACCAGGTTCTTGCCCTCGGCGGTGTTGATGCCGGTCTTGCCGCCCACCGCCGCGTCCACCATGCCCAGCAGGGTGGTGGGCATGTGCACGACGCGGATGCCGCGCAGCCACGTGGCCGCCACGAAGCCGGCCAGGTCGGACACGGCGCCGCCGCCCACGGAGACGATCGCGTCCGACCGGGTGAAGTCGTTCTGGCCGAGCACCTGCCAGCAGAACCCGGCCACCTGCAGGTGCTTGCCCTCCTCGGCGTCCGGGATCTCGGCGGTCAGTGCGGTCAGGCCCACGGCCTCGAGGTCGTTCTTGACGACGTCGCCGGTGGCCCGGAGGGCGCGCGGATGGATGACCAGCACGCGTCGGACGGTCGGGCCGAGCAGGTCCGGCAGGCGCGCGAGCAGGCCCCGGCCCACCACCACGTCGTAGCCGCCGTGCACGGCCGCCTCGTGGCCGCCGGCCACGGGGATGACCGTCACGTCCTCGGGTGCGGCCGGAGCGGCCGCGGGCGCCGCCCCCGGTGTCTCCTGCTCGGTGATGTCCGGCTCACGGTCGGTCATGGGTGTGACTCACTCCTTCGGGGGCGGTGGGCGTCCCCCACGATACGCCAGGCCGCTTCGGCGGCCGTCAGGCCTGTGGTGTCGAGCACGAGGTCGGCGACCTCGCGGTACAGCCCCTCGCGTTCGGCGAGGATGCGCCGCCAGGTCCCGGCGGGGTCGCCGGCCAGGACGGGGCGGCCCGCGCCGCCGCCCACGCGGCGCAGCGCCTCCTCCTCTCCGACCGCGAGGTAGACGACGTCGGAGTCCGGCCCGGCCAGCGCGCGGCGGGTGCCCGGATGCAGGACGGCGCCGCCGCCGCACGAGAGGACGCACGGGGTGGGTCGGCCGAGCACATGGCCGATGACGCGCGCCTCCTCCGCCCGGAACGCGGCCTCGCCGTGCTCGGCGAAGAACTCCGGGATCGGGCCGTGGACCTGGGTGAACAGCTCGTCGGAGTCCACGAAGGGCAGCCCGGTCACGGCGGCCAGGGCCCGGCCGACCGTCGTCTTCCCGGCCCCCATCGGGCCGACGAGGACGACCCGGCGGGCCGGGCGCGCGGCCGGGTCCTCGTCGGCCGCGGCGGCCACCGTGGCCGCGGCCGTCAGGCGCGCCTCGAGGGCACCGGTCATGCCCTCCCACGGGCACACGGTGACGGGGCCGGGGACGGGACGCGTGCTCGGGTCCGGTCCCGGGGCCGGCGCGGTCCCGGGGGTGTCGGTCACGGCAGGGGGTCGCCCATCGGGCCGTCCGCCACGACGTCGGCGGCCGGCTCCGGCAGGGCGGGGACCGCGGCCTGGAACGCCTCGAGGTTGCGGCGCGTCTCGGCCACGGAGTCGCCGCCGAACTTCTCGAGCATCGCGTCGGCCAGGACGAGGGCGACCATGGCCTCGGCGACGATGCCCGCGGCGGGCACGGCCGCCACGTCGGAGCGCTGATGGTGGGCCGTGGTCTCCGCGCCCGTGGCGACGTCGACCGTGGGCAGCGCGCGCGGCACCGTGGCGATCGGCTTCATCGCGGCGCTCACGCGCAGCAGCTCACCCGTCGACATGCCGGCCTCGATGCCGCCGGCCCGGTCGCTCGTGCGCCGGGGGCGGCCGTCCGCGCCGCGGGCGATCCCGTCGTGGGCGGCGGAGCCGCGTCGGGCGGCCGTGGCGAACCCGTCGCCGACCTGCACGCCCTTGATCGCCTGGATGCCCATGAGCGCCCCGGCCAGCCGCGCGTCGAGGCGGCGGTCCCAGTGCACGTGGGAGCCCAGGCCGATCGGCACGCCGTACGCCAGCACCTCCACGACGCCGCCGAGGGTCTCCCCGGCGCGGTGGGCGTCGTCGACCTCGGCGACCATCGCCGCCGAGGTCTGCGGGTCGAGGCAGCGGACCGGGTCGGCGTCGAGGCGGGCCTCGTCCTCGGGCACGGGGAACGGGTGGCCCTCCGGCAGGGCGGCCTCCCCGAAGGCCACGGTGTGGGAGACGATCCGCACGCCGAGCTCGCCGAGGAAGGCGCGGGCGACGGTGCCCAGGGCCACACGGGCGGCGGTCTCACGGGCGGAGGCGCGCTCGAGGAGGGGGCGGGCCTCGTCGAAGCCGTACTTCTGCATGCCGGTCAGGTCGGCGTGGCCGGGCCGCGGGCGGGTGAGCGCCGCGTTGCGGGCCAGACCGTCGAGCTCCTCCGCGGGGACGGGATCGGCGGCCATCACCTTCTCCCACTTGGGCCATTCCGTGTTGCCCACCTGGATCGCCACGGGCGAGCCGAGGGTGCGGCCGTGGCGGACGCCGCCGAGGATCGTCACCGCGTCCTGCTCGAACTTCATGCGCGCGCCGCGCCCGTACCCCAGGCGGCGGCGCGCGAGCGCGTCCTGCACGTCCTGCGTCGTGACCGGGATCCCGGCCGGCAGTCCCTCAACGATTCCTGTGAGCGCGGGGCCGTGAGACTCCCCCGCTGTCAACCAGCGCACCATGGCGTGCAGTCTCTCACGCACGGGGCACCGCGCCGTCACGTGTGACCGGACGGGACGGGCCGGATCCGGCGTCCCGCGCTCAGCCGGCGGCCGGCCCCAGGGCGTCCGCCGCGGCGCGCGTCACCGCCGCCCAGTCCGGCTCGGGCATCCCGGCCGCGGCGCGGGGCCGGGCCGTGAACAGCCGCACCTGCTCGACGCCCTGGTGCAGCAGCATGGACAGCCCGGACGCCACCGGACCGCCCTCCCGGGACCAGGCGGCCGCCAGCACGGAGGGCCACGGGTCGTAGGCCGCGTCCAGCAGGGGCGGCAGGGCGGCGTCGGCCGGCACGTGCGCGGCCAGGGCGTCCGCGGCGCGCGGCGGCAGGGTGGCGACGACGGCACGCAGCCCCGGCGCCCGCCGGAGCAGATCCGCCTGGGTCAGGGTCGCCCAGCGCAGCCCCAGCGCGTCGGCCAGGGCCGTCACCTCGGCGGCGCGGGCGGCGTCGCGGACGCCGAAGAGCACCGCGTTCGCGCCGAGCGTGGCGGCGGCGAGGACGGCCGCCGTCGCGGTCCCCCCGTTCCCGAGGACGCCGACGGTCCCGCCCCGGGCGGCACGGTCGAGGCCGGCCGCGGCGAGGGCGCCGAGGATGCCGTCCACGTCCGTGTTCTCGGCGTGGACGACCCCGGGGGCGGCGGGATGGTCGCGCACGAGGGTGTTCGCGGTGCCCAGGAGCCGGACGCGGTCGCTGACGTGCCCGGCGGCGGCGACGACCGCCCGCTTCAGCGGCATGGTGACGGAGCAGCCGAGCCAGTCCTGCCCGCGGGCCGCGGCCGCGCCGCCGTCGGCCGCGCCCGGGGCGCCGAGGTGCTCGGCCGCGAAGGCCAGCACCTCGTCCTCGCCCAGGTCACGGCGGCCGTAGTCGACGTCGAGGCCGAGGACCCGGTAGGCGGCCGCGTGCAGCACCGGGGAGAGCGAGTGGGCGATCGGCCGGCCCAGGACCGCCGCGCGCAGCACGGGGCGCATCAGCACACCCCCGGATTGGACGCGCAGTAGCGCTGCAGGGTGCGCACGTGCTGCTGGTGCTCCTCATAGGTGCGGGAGAACTCGGTGTGGCCGGTGCCGATGTCCGTGGTCACCCAGTAGTAGGCGTCCGTCTCGGCCGGGTCGAGGGCGGCCTCGACGGCCGCGTCGGAGGGCATGCCGATCGGACCCGGCGGCAGGCCCGGGTGCACGTACGTGTTGTAGGGGTTCGAGGCGTCCTGCCGCTGGCCCGAGGTGAAGCTGAGGCTGCGCACTCCGAGGCCGTACGTGACGGTGGCGTCGATCTGCAGGAGCCCGTGCGTCTCGGTGTTGTCCGGGGCGAGGCGGTTCTCGATGGCGCCGGCGACCTGCTGGTAGTCCTGGGGCAGGGCCTCCGCCTCGAGGATGGAGGCGATCGTGAGCACGCGCTGCTGCTCGGCCGGGTCGCGGACGTCGAGGGCCTCGAGCTCGGCGAGGGTGGGCCGGACCAGGGCGTCGAGCACCTGCCCGGCGGTGGCGTCGACGGGGAGGCGGTACTCCCCGGCGTCGAGCCAGCCCTCGAGCGTGCCCGCCTCCCCGGGGACGCCGTAGCGGGTCGGGTCCTGGGCGGCGGCCTCGAGCTCCTCGCGGGGCAGCCCCGTGGCCTCGGCGACGGCGTCCAGCACCTCGGTGAGTCGCCGCCCGCGCTCCACGAGCACGTAGTGCACGGCCCCGTCCGTGGCACCCTGGAGCACCGCGAGGGCCTCGGCCGCGGGCATCCGCTCGCGCAGCACGAAGTCCCCCGAACGGACGAGACCGCTGCCCGTGTCCCTGGCGGCGCGCTCGAAAGCACGGGCTGAGCCCACGATGCCGGCCCGGTCCAGGCGGGCCGCCACGGAGCCCAGGTCCTCGCCCGGCTCCACCGAGAACGTCACCTCGTCGCCCTCGACGGCCGTGTGGTCGGGGCCGCTCAGGAAGCCGCGCACGATCAGCCCGACCACGACGGCGAACGCCACCAGCACCGTGCCCAGCACCAGCGCGGTCCGCCGCCGGCCGGCGCCGCGGTCGACCCGCGAGGCCGGGTGGGACCCGGTGCCCCGGCGGCGCAGGAACGTGCGGGGCCGGCGTGGGCCGGCCGCGCCGACCGGCTGGGACGGGGCGCCGACGTCGGCCTCGTCCGCCTCCTCGTGGGCGAAGCCGAACACGTCGAGGTCGTCGTGGACGTCGGCCTCGTCGTCGAGCAGATCGTCCCAGTGGTCCTCACGCCGAGCGTGCTGGTGGTCGCCGGTCACCGGATCGGCTCCCGGTCCTGGCCGGCCCAGCGCCCGGTGCGGCGCTGCTCGTCCACGGCGGCCTGCAGGATCGCGACGGCGGCCGCCTGGTCGATCACGCCGCGGCTGTCCTTGACGGACCGGCCCGCGGCCCGCAGTCCGGCCTGCGCGGAGACCGTGCTGAGCCGCTCGTCGACGAGCCGGACCGGCACAGGGTGGCCCGCCTCGGCCAGGGCGGCGGCGACGGCGTCCGCGTAGTCGAGGGCGTCCTGCGTGGACGGCGTGTGCTCGCCCCGTAGATTCACCGGCAGGCCGACGTACACGGCGACGACGTCGAGCTCGCGTGCGTGGGCGACGAGCTCGTCCACGTCACGACGTCGACGCGCATCCCGCCGCAGGGTGGCCACGGGGGTGGCGATCAGGCCGTCGGGGTCGGCCGACGCGACGCCCACGCGGGCACGGCCGACGTCGACGCCGAGGGTGCGCCCCCGGCGCACGGCGTCGGTTGCCGCGTTGGCCCCGTCCTGACCTGCGCTCACGTCCGCCTCAGGCCGCGCGCACCGCGGCGACGACGGCGTCGAGCGCATCCCCGACGCGCGTGACGTCCTGGCCGCCGCCCTGGGCGACGTCGTCCTTGCCTCCGCCCCCGCCGCCGAGCACGCCGGTGGCGGTCTTGACCATGGCGCCCGCCTTGAGGCCGGCCGCGCGGGCGGCCTCGTTGGTCGCCACGACCACGAGGGGCCGGCCCTTGGCCTCGGCCGTGAGGGCCACGAACACGGGCGTGCCCGCCGCGTTGCCGCCGGCCGACTCGATCCGGGCGCGCAGGTCCAGCGCGAGGGAACGCAGCTGGTCCCCGGCCACGTCGCCGGCGTGGTGGGCCAGCACCCGCACCGACGTCCCACCGGACGTCGTGACGTCCCGGGCCTGCGCGGCGAGCTGTCCGGCCTGGGCCTGCAGCGCCTGGGCCCGCAGCTCCGCGACCTGCTTCTCGGCCGCCTTGAGCCGGTCCAGGGTGGCGCCGATGCGGTCCTTGAGCTCCTCGGCCGGGGCCTTGAACATCTCCGAGAGCTCGGAGACGAGGGTGCGCTCCGCGGCGAGGTGGCGGAACGAGTCCAGGCCGACGAGGGCCTCGACGCGGCGGTTGCCCGAGCCCACGGACTGCTCGCCGAGCAGGGTCAGCGAGCCGATCTGCGCGGTGCGGCCCACGTGGGTGCCGCCGCACAGCTCGCGGGACCAGGCGCCGTCGATCTCCACGACGCGCACCCGGTCGCCGTACTTCTCGCCGAACAGGCTCATCGCGCCGAGTGCGCGCGCCTCCTCGAGGCTCATCTCCTGGGTGAGCACGGTGTGGTCGTCGCGGATGGCGATGTTCACCACGTCCTCGACCTCGGAGCGGGCCCCGGCCGAGAGCGACTCGGCCCAGCGGAAGTCGAAGCGCAGGTAGCCCTCCTTGTTGAAGGAGCCGGACTGGGTGGCCTCGGGGCCGAGGATCTGGTGCAGCGCGGCGTGCACCAGGTGGGTGCCGGAGTGGGCCTTCTCGCCGTCAAGGCGGCGCTGCAGGTCGATCGCGCCGAGGGCCTGCGCGCCGGCGGCGACCTCGCCGTCGAGGACCTTGACCCTGTGCACGGACAGCCCCTTCACGGGGGCCTGCACGTCGAGCACCTCGAGGCGGAAGCCGTCGCCGGTGATCAGGCCGGTGTCCGCGGCCTGGCCGCCGGACTCCGCGTAGAACGGCGTGGCGTCTAGGACGAGCTCGAGCTCCGTGCCGGCGCCCGCGGACGGGACCTCCTCGCCGTTCTGCAGCAGGCCGCGCACCACCGACTCGGTGGTGTGCTCGGTGTAGCCGGTGAAGTGGGTCTGGCCTTCGGCGCGCAGGCGCTGGTACACGGCCGTGTCCGTGTGGCCGGACTTCTTGGCCTTGGCGTCCGCGCGGGCGCGGTCGCGCTGCTCGGCCATGAGGGCGCGGAACCCGGCCTCGTCCACGGCGACGCCGGCCTCCTCCGCGATCTCCAGCGTCAGCTCGATCGGGAAGCCGTAGGTGTCGTGCAGCTCGAACGCGTCCGGGCCGGCGATGCCGCCGCCCGCCGAGCGGGCCTGGCCCACCGCGGCGTCGAGGCGGGCCGTGCCCGCGGCGATGGTCCGCAGGAACGCCTTCTCCTCGGCGTAGGCGATCCGGGCGATGCGCTCGAACTCGTCCGCGACGACCGGGTAGGTGCCCTTCATCGCGTCCCGGGAGACCGGCAGCAGCTCGGGGAACACGGGCTCGGTGACGCCCATCAGGCGCAGGGCGCGGACGACGCGGCGGATGAGGCGGCGCAGCACGTAGCCGCGGCCCTCGTTGCCGGGACGCACGCCGTCGCTGATCAGCATCAGGGCCGAGCGCACGTGGTCGGCCACCATGCGCAGGCGGACGTCGTCGTCGTAGTGCGGGTCGGCCGGGTCCTCGGTGGAGGTGTAGGAGCGACCGGCCAGCTGCGCGGCGCGGTCGAGCACGGGGCGGACCTGGTCCGTCTCGTACATGTTCTCCACACCCTGGAGGATCATGGCGAGCCGCTCGAGGCCGAGACCGGTGTCGATGTTCTTGTGCTCGAGCTCGCCGGCGACGTCGAAGTCGTCCTTCGAGCGCACCGCGGAGAGGCGGTACTGCATGAACACGAGGTTCCAGATCTCGATGTAGCGGGTGTCGTCCGCGGCCGGGCCGCCGTCGACGCCGTACGCGGGGCCGCGGTCGTAGAAGATCTCCGAGCAGGGGCCGCCCGGGCCGGGCTGGCCGGTGTGCCAGTAGTTGTCCTCCTTGCCCATGCGCTGGATGCGCTCTGGACGGACGCCCACGTCCTCGCGCCAGATGCGCTCGGCCTCGTCGTCCTCGCGGTACACGGTGACCCAGAGGCGCTCGGGGTCCAGGCCGAAGCCGCCGTCCTCGACCGAGGACGTCAGCAGCTCCCAGGCCATCGGGATGGCCGTCTCCTTGAAGTAGTCGCCGAAGGAGAAGTTGCCGCACATCTGGAAGAAGGTGCCGTGGCGGACGGTCTTGCCGACCTCCTCGATGTCCGCGGTGCGGATGCACTTCTGCACCGAGACGACGCGCGGGCTCGGCGGGGTCTGCTCCCCCAGGAAGTACGGGATGAACGGGACCATGCCGGCCACCGTGAACAGCAGCGACGGATCCGGCGAGACGAGCGACGCCGACGGCACCACGCGGTGCCCCCTGGACTCGAAGAAGGCGGTCCAGCGGCGGGCGATCTCCTGGGACTTCATGCGGGGGTGTCCTTCTGCGTGGTGGTGGTCTGGGGGCGGGCGGCGCCGTGCGACGGCGGCTCCACGGTCTCCCCGGAGATGATCGGCCCCGTGTGGGGCAGGTAGGGCGCGGCCCAGGGGGCCTCGGCGCGGACGCGCTCGGCCAGGCGCCGGGCACCGTCCTGCAGGGCGGCCGCCGCGGCGTCGGCGGCGGCCTCACCGGCCTGGCGGGCCAGACGCTCCGGGTCCAGGCGGGCGGAGAACCCCGCGCGCCCCCCCGCGGAGCCAGGGTCAGACGTCGGCGCGTCGGTCGCGTCGGTGGCCGGGTGGGCACGGTCGCCGAGGGCGCGGTGTGCGAACCAGCCGGATGCGGCGCCGGCGCCGACGAGCAGCAGCGAGCGGAGCATGGCGGGGGCCTCCTTCGGACGGCAGGGATTCCGGCCCCACCTTACCGGGCGCGGCGCCGATCCCCGGCGGCGGGCCCGGGGGACGCCGCAGGCCCGGTCACCTCCGAGAGGTGACCGGGCCTGCGGGACGCGCGGGGCGCCGTCGTCCGGGACGGACCCGGCCGCGGCGGATCAGCGCGCGTAGTACTCGACCACGAGCTGCTCCTCGCAGGTCACGGGGACCTCGGAGCGCTTCGGGCGACGGGTGAGGGTGGCGCGCAGCTTGTCGATCTCCACGGTCAGGTAGCCCGGGGTGGCGGGCAGGACCTGCTGGTGGGCGCCGGCGGCGGCCAGCTGGAAGGGGACCATCTTCTCCGAGCGCTCGTGCACGTGGATCATCTGGCCCTCCTTCACGCGGAACGAGGGGACGTCCACGCGCTTGCCGTCCACCATGATGTGGCGGTGCACGACGAGCTGACGGGCCTGCTGGATGGTGCGGGCGAAGCCGGCACGCAGCACGAGGGCGTCGAGGCGCTGCTCGAGGAGCTCGACCAGGTTCTCACCGGTCAGGCCGGCGGTGCGCTTGGCCTCCTCGAAGTAGCGGCGCATCTGGGCCTCGCGGATGTTGTACTGGGCGCGCAGACGCTGCTTCTCCTTGAGGCGCACCGCGTAGTCCGAGTCCTGCTTGCGGCGGGCACGGCCGTGCTGGCCGGGGCCGTACGGACGACGCTCCATGTACTTCTCGGCCTTGGGAGTCAGCGCGATGCCCAGGGCGCGGGAGTGCCGCACGGTGCGGCGGGTGCGAAGGTTGCCACTCATGGTGGACCTGCCTTTCCTTGACGTGCGGCACGGTTCGGGTTTGTCTCGAGGTCTCGTCCGGGCGCCGGGGCGCACGGGTCAAGGGGCCTCGAACCTGGCCTCCCCGCGATCCTGAGGAGAGCTGAGGGGCGTGCCGCCGCCCGTCATCCACTGATGCGCTGCGCGTCCCTCGCCCGGGCACGCGGGCGTCCGCGGGGATCCGAGCGAGGGGGATGCGTCCGGGGCGCAGCGCCTGCCAGACCGGTCCACCTTACCAGAGCGACGACGACGGGGCGGGCCGGGGCTCAGGCGCGCGGCGTGGCCGCGGTGCCGGGGTCCGCGCCGAGGAGCTGACCGGCCTGGTCCAGGTGGGAGGCCTCGACCAGCACGTCGTACGACTCGGCCTCCATGGTCTGCAGGGACGTGAAGTCGCGCCTGCCGCCGGTGGCCGCGTGGCCGATCGCCCCGAAGACCGCCCCCCACAGGGCGCCCAGGCCCAGGGAGATCAGCAGGATCCAGAGGAACCCGAAGCCGGGGGCGAAGATCGAGAAGAGCAGGCCGAGCAGGAGGCCGAACCACAGGCCCTGCAGCCCGCCGCGGACGGCGGCCTTGCCGGTGGTCATCCGGCCCAGGACCTGCTCCACGGAGCGCAGCCCGGTGCCCACGATGCGCACGCGCTCCACGGGGAACCCGGCGTCGGAGAGCTGGTCCACGAGGGCCTGGGCCTCGGCGTAGGCCGGGACGGAGCGCAGGATGCGGTAGTCGGCCTGCGGGAGGGCGGGGCCGCCGGCGCCGGGGCGGCCGTACGGGGCCGGCTGCTGCGCGGCGGTGTGCTGCGGGGTGGACTGCTGCGGAGTGGACTGGGTCATGGGGGCGGCTCCTTCTGTTCCTTCTGTGCGTCGGTGGTGCATGGGGGCGCGAGCGGGCGAGGAGTCGGCGGGCCGACGTCGACCGCCCCGCTCATCCCTGGACAACCGGTGATCCGGGCGTCTTTATTCCGCGCGGCCGCCCGAGGCGTCCGCCCCCGGGCCCGGCGCGCGCTCAGTCGCCGCGGATGATCCGGCGCAGCGCGGCCACCTGCTCGGTGAGCCGCTTCTCGTGTCCGATGGGCTTGGGCCGGTAATAGTCCCTCCCGACCAGGGGGTCCGGCGCGTACTGCTGACGGGCGACGGCGTGCGGCTCGTCGTGGCTGTAGACGTAGCCCTGGCCGTGGCCGAGGGCCGCCGCGCCGGGGTAGTGCGCGTCCCGCAGGTGCGCCGGCACCGCGCCCGTGTGGCCGGCCCGCACGTCCGCGATCGCCTCGTTCACGGCGGTGTAGCTCGCGTTGGACTTCGGCGCGGTGGCCAGATGCGTCACGGCCTGCGCCAGGATGATGCGTCCCTCCGGCATGCCGATCAGCTGCACGGCCTGGGCGGCGGCCACGGCGGTCTGCAGCGCGGTCGGGTCGGCCATGCCCACGTCCTCGGACGCGGAGATGATCAGCCGCCGGGCGATGAACCGGGGGTCCTCCCCCGCCTCCAGCATCCGGGCGAGGTAGTGCATCGACGCGTCCACGTCCGAGCCGCGGATGGACTTGATGAAGGCACTGATCACGTCGTAGTGCTGGTCGCCGTCCTTGTCGTAGCGCTGGACGTGGTGGTCCATCGCCTGCGCGGCGTCCTCCTCCGTGACCGCGACGGCGCCCTCCCCCGCCCGGCCGGCCTCGCGCGCCTTGTCCAGGGCGACGCCGGCCGCGGCCTCCAGCACCGTGAGCGCCCGCCTCGCGTCGCCGCCGGCCATCCGCACCAGGTAGTCCCGCGCGTCGTCCTGGAGCACCACGGCGCCGTTGAGCCCGCGCTCCTGGGTCACGGCACGGTCCAGCAGCCCGACGATGTCGTCGTCCGTGAGGGGACGCAGCGTGAGCAGCAGCGACCGGGAGAGCAGGGGTGCGATCACGGAGAAGGACGGGTTCTCCGTGGTCGCGGCCACCAGCACGACCCAGCGGTTCTCGACGCCCGGCAGCAGCGCGTCCTGCTGCGCCTTGGAGAAGCGGTGGATCTCATCGAGGAACAGGACGGTGGTGCGCCCGTAGAGGTCCCGTTCGCGCTGGGCCTGCTCCATCACCTGCCGCACGTCCTTCACACCGGCCGTGATCGCGGACAGCTCCGTGAACGTGCGCCCGGGGGCGCGGGCGATCACGTGGGCCAGCGTCGTCTTGCCGATGCCCGGAGGCCCGTAGAGGATGACCGAGCTCGGTCCCGCGGCGGAGTCCGGATCGGGCTCAGCGAGCTTGCGCAGCGGGGAGCCCGGCCGCATGAGGTGCCGCTGGCCCAGCACGTCATCCAGCGTGCGCGGGCGCATGCGCACGGCCAGCGGTGCGCCGGGGTGCGGGGCGGCCACGGTGCCGGCCGGGCCGTCGTCGTCGGCCCCGTTGTGCGCGGCGCTGAAGAGGTCGTCCATCGGGTCCAGGGTAGTCCTCGGCCCGCGGGCGCGTGGGTGGCATCCTGGCCGCATGAGCCCCGCCGCCCCGCGCGCCGACCACACCCATGTCCTGCTGCTGCGCGGGATCAACGTGGGCCGGAGCAACCGTGTCGGGAAGGACACGCTGATCCGCTGGGCCCGGGCCGCCGGCGGGGAGGCGGTCACGACCCACCTGGCCAGCGGCAACGTCCTGTTCCGGGCGTCCTCCGACGCGGCCGCCGAGGGCGTGCGGCAGGGGTTCGCGCGGCGGGCGCGTGAGGAGGGCGGCCTCGACGTCCCCGTGGTCCTCGTGGACGTGGGCACGCTCCGGCGCGCCCTGGAGCTGCACGACGCGCTCCCCTGGGCCGGCGGCGAGCCGAAACGCACCCAGCTCACCGTGCTCGAGGACGACCCCGCACCCGAGGCGGCCGCCGCCCTGGCCGCGCTCGACCACGGGGATGGCCGACCCGCGGGGCCGGATCGCACGGCCCTGGAGGGACGGCTGCTGTGGATGCGCTGCGCCGCGGGGGTCGCCGACTCCCCGCTCACCCCGGCTCGCCTCGACCGGGCGCTCGGGGTGCGCGGCACGGCCCGGAACCTCACGACGGTGCGGGTGCTCGCGGGGCTGCCGAGCGAGGACTGACCTCGGCGGACGGCACGCGGGGCGTCCGGGGCGTCGACACCCGCGGGACACCGCGCGCTGGCCGGGACGTCACGGTCCGTTCACATCCGTGCGATGGGGTGACCCCGTCCTCCGCCTCCCTGCCCTGACTGGAGCATCCATGCCTCGCCTCGCACGCCTCGCCACGGCCGTCACCGCCGCGGCCCTGTCCACGGCCTTCCTCGCCCCGGCCTCCCTCAGCGCGCCCGCCCCGCACTCGGCCACGGCCCAGCGCGCCGCCATCGCCGCCAACCCGTCCGGCAAGAGCATCGAGCTCACCCGCGCCGGCACCCACGAGACCGGCGTGTTCGGCGAGTCCGCCGCCGAGATCCCGGCCTTCGACGCGGTCTCCGGCCGCCTGTTCGTGGTGAACGCGCAGCGCGGCGCCGTCGACGTCATGCGCCTGGGCGCCGACGCCGCCCCCGTGGCCGAGCGGACCCTCTCCGCCGAGGGCCTGCGCACCGCGGACGGCTCCGTCACGGACAAGGGCGCCACGGTGAACTCCGTGGCCGTCTCCGGCGGCGTGATGGCCGTCGCCGTGGAGGCCGCCGAGAAGACCGACCACGGCTGGGTCGTGTTCTTCGACACCACCACCCTGCGCTACCTCGGCGGCGTGCGGGTGGGTGCCCTGCCGGACTCGCTGGCCTTCTCCCCGAACGGGGCGTACGTGGTGGTCGCCAACGAGGGCGAACCGGCCGACGACTTCTCCGTCGACCCGGAGGGCACGATCTCCGTGGTCTCCGTACCGAAGAACGCCCGGCAGTTCTCCCGCCTGACCCAGGACGCGGTGCGCACCGTGGACTTCCGCGCCTACGACGCCGGCACCGCCCTGCCCGCCGGCGTGCGCGTCTCCGGCCCCGATATGGCGGTGCCCGCCGGTCACGAGCCCGCCGGTCGGGTGGCTCGCAACCTCGAGCCGGAGTACGTCACCGTCGACCCGACCGGACGCACCGCCTACGTGTCCGTGCAGGAGGCCAACGCCGTCGCCGTCGTGGACCTGAAGTCCGCCACGCTGGAGGACCTCTGGGCGCTGACGCCCACCGATTGGTCCACCGAGGGCGTGCTGGACGCCTCGGACAAGGACGGCGGCATCGAGCTGGGCCACTGGCCGGTCGACGGCCTGCCCATGCCCGACGGCATCGACACGTACCGCTGGCGCGGTCAGAACCTGGTCGTCACCGCCAACGAGGGTGACGGGCGGGAGTGGGGCGACTTCAACGACTCCGAGCGCGTCAGCGACCTGGACCTGTGCGCCGCCGAGTTCCCGGGGGCCAAGGCCCTGCAGAAGAAGGATGCCCTGGGCCGCCTGAAGGTGCTCACCGACCTCGGCTACGACTCTGAGCGCGAGTGCCACTCCTCCCTGACCACACTGGGCGGCCGGTCCTTCTCCATCTACACCGCGGACGGCACCCGCCTGTTCGACTCCGCCGGCATGATCGAGGAGCAGATCGCCCGGCTCGTGGCCGCCGGCGAGCTGCCGGAGCACGCGTTCAACGCGAACAACGACGAGACCCCGTCCGGGGACTCCCGTTCGGATGACAAGGGCCCCGAGCCCGAGTCCGTGGTGGTGGGCACGATCCAGGGCCGCACCTACGCGTTCGTGGGCCTCGAGCGCATCGGCGGCGTGGTGGTCTTCGACATCACCGACCCGCGGAACGCCACCTACGTGGACTACGTCAACGACCGTGACTGGGATGCCGCGGGCGACGACGCCACGGCCGGCCTGGGTGACATGGGCGCCGAGGGCCTGACCTTCGTGCCGGCCGACGAGTCCCCCTCCGGCACCGCCCTGCTGATCGTCGCCAACGAGGTCTCCGGCTCGACCACCGTGTACGAGGTGAATCCGACCCGTCGTCAGTGATCCGCTGACGCGGACCGGTTCCGGGCGCGTTGCAGAATGGCTGCATGAGAGCCGTTCTGCAACGCGCCCGTTCCGCGTCCGTGACCGTCGACGGCAAAGTCGTCGGCTCCTTCGAGGGCGAGGGGCTGGTGATCCTGCTCGGCGTGACCGTCGACGACACCGAGGCCGAGGCCGTCCAGGTGGCCCGCAAGGTGGCCGGGCTCCGCATGCTCGACGGCGAGCGGTCCCTCACCGACGCCGGTGCCCCGGCGCTCGTCGTCAGCCAGTTCACGCTGTACGGCGACGTGCGGAAGGGCCGGCGGCCGTCCTGGACGCGCGCGGCGAAGGGCAACCAGGCCGAGCCGCTCTACGAGCGGTTCACGGCCGAGCTCGAGGCCGCCGGCGTGCGCGTGGAGCGCGGGGTGTTCGGCGCGAAGATGGACGTCTCCCTCACCAACTCCGGGCCGTTCACGCTGATCGTGGACTCGGACGAGCTGGCCGGTCCGCGGCGCGGCTGAGGCGGGCCCGCCGCGGACCCGGATCAGGCCTCCGGCTCGGCCTCGGCCTGCTTCGGCTCCGGCTGCGCGTCGACGCCGGCCTCCTTGCGCTGCTGGGCGGTGATGGGCGCCGGTGCGGCCGTCAGCGGGTCGAAGCCGCCGCCGGTCTTCGGGAACGCGATGACCTCGCGGATCGAGTCGGTGCCGGCCAGCAGGGCGACCACGCGGTCCCAGCCGAACGCGATGCCGCCGTGCGGCGGGGCGCCGTACTTGAAGCCCTCGAGCAGGAAGCCGAACTTCTCGTTCGCCTCCTCCGGGGACAAGCCCATGACCTCGAACACGCGCTCCTGCACGTCCTGACGGTGGATGCGGATGGAACCGCCGCCGATCTCGTTGCCGTTGCACACGATGTCGTACGCATACGCCAGGGCCGCGCCCGGGTCGGTGTCGAAGGTGTCCGCGAACTCCGGCTTGGGCGAGGTGAACGCGTGGTGCACGGCGGTCCAGGCGCCCGCACCCACGGCGACGTCGCCCGAGGCCACGGCGTCGGCCGCCGGCTCGAACATCGGCGCGTCCACGACCCACACGAACGCCCAGTCGGCGTCCTTCGCGGCCACGCCGTCACCGGCATCGGTGAACAGCCCGCAGCGACGGCCGATCTCCACGCGGGCCGCACCCAGCAGCGCGCGGGACTCCTTCGGCTTCCCGGCGGCGAAGAACACGCAGTCGCCCGGGTTCGCGCCCACGGCGGCGGCCAGCCCGGCCTTCTCCTCCTCGGAGATGTTCTTGGACACCGGGCCGGTCAGCTCGCCGTCCTCCTGGATGAGCACGTAGGCCAGGCCCTTGGCGCCGCGCTGCTTGGCCCACTCCTGCCACGCGTCGAGGGTGCGGCGGGCCTGGGAGGCGCCGCCCGGCATCACGACGGCGCCCACGTACTCGTTCTGGAACACGCGGAACGGGGTGTCCTTGAAGTACTCGGTCAGGTCCGTCAGCTCGAGGCCGAAGCGCAGGTCCGGCTTGTCCGAGCCGTACTTCTCCATCGCCTCGGCGTAGGTCATGCGGCGGATCGGCGTCGGCACGTCCACGCCCACGAGGGCCCACAGGGCCTTGACGATCTTCTCGCCGAGGGCGATCACGTCATCCTGCTCCACGAAGGAGGCCTCGATGTCCAGCTGGGTGAACTCGGGCTGACGGTCCGCGCGGAAGTCCTCGTCGCGGTAGCAGCGGGCGATCTGGTAGTACTTCTCGATCCCGCCCACCTGCAGCAGCTGCTTGAACAGCTGCGGCGACTGCGGCAGGGCGTACCAGGAGCCGGGAGCCAGGCGGGCCGGGACGAGGAAGTCGCGGGCGCCCTCCGGCGTCGAGCGCGTGAGGGTCGGGGTCTCGACCTCCACGAAGCCCTCGCCGTGCAGGAGCTCGCGCGCCGTCCGGTTGACCTCGGAGCGCAGGCGCATGATGCGCGAGGGCTGCGGGCGGCGCAGGTCCAGGTAGCGGTGGCGCAGCCGGGCCTCCTCGCCGACCTCCACGTGCTCGTCCACCTGGAACGGCAGCGCGGCGGCGGTGTTGAGCACCGTCACGGTCTCCGCGATCAGCTCGATCTCGCCGGAGGGCAGGTTCGGGTTCTCGTTGCCCTCGGGGCGGCGCTCGACCGTGCCGGTGACCTGCAGGACCCACTCGTTGCGCAGCGGGTCGAAGTCCGCCTCCTCCCGCACCACGACCTGGGCGAAGCCCGAGGCGTCGCGCAGGTCCACGAAGGCCACGCCGCCGTGGTCGCGCCGCCGCGCCACCCAGCCGGTGACGGTGACGGTCTGGCCGATGAGCGAGGCGTTGAGCTCGCCGAGGGAGTGGGTGCGCAGCACGAGGATCCTCTCCGTCCGGTCGCCGGACGATGTGCGGGGTTCATGTGATGGTCGACGCCGTGTGATACGCCTGCGGGGCGGGCGCGCGCCGTTCCCGTCAGTCTAGTGCCCCGTCCACACTGCCCCAGCCCAGGAGGACCCCGTCATGACCGCCGCCCTGCAGCGCCGCCTGACCCTGCTCCACGCCGTCGCGATCGGCCTCGGCTCGATGATCGGCGCGGGCGTGTTCACCGCGATCGGCCTGGCGGCCGCGCTCACCGGCGGCCACCCCGGCCTGCTGTACGGGGCCCTGGCGGTCGCGGCCGTCGCGGCCCTGTGCAACGCCCTGTCCACGGCGCAGCTGGCCACCGTCCACCCCGAGTCCGGCGGCGCCTACGTCTACGGCCGGCGGCAGCTGCACCCGTGGGCCGGCTTCGTCGCCGGCTGGGGCTTCGTCACGGGCAAGACCGCGTCGGTGGCCGCGATGGCGGCCACCCTCGGCCTGTACCTCTTCCCCGACGACGCCGCCGCGGCCCGGTGGACGGGCGTGGCCGCCGTCGTCGTGCTCACCGGGGTGGCGATGGCGGGCGTGACGCGGACCGCGCAGGCGACGTTGGCGATCCTCGTGCCCGTGCTCGCCGTGCTCGTGTTGGCCATCGGCGCAGGCCTGGCGCGCGAGGCCCCCGGGGGCTCGGCCGCGGCGCTCGGCGTCGACTCCCCCGTGCAGGGCGTGCTCATGGGCGCGGGCGTCCTGTTCTTCGCGTTCGCCGGCTACGCGCGCGTGGCCACCATGGGTGAGGAGGTCATCGACCCCGCACGCACGATCCCGCGCGCCATCCTGATCGCCCTCGCCGTGACCGTGGCGCTGTACCTGCTGCTCGCCACGGCGCTGATCTCGGGCCTCGGGACCTCCGGGCTGGCCCGGTCCCCGGCGCCCGTGCGCGACCTGCTCGAGACCGCCCTGGGCTCCGGCTGGGGCTGGGTGGCGGTGGCCGGCGCCGCCCTCGCCGCGGCCGGGGCCATGCTCAACCTGCTGACGGGCATCTCCCGCACCGCCCTGGCCATGGCCCGCGAGTCCGACCTGCCCCGCCCCCTGGCACGGGTCCATGCGGGGACCGGCACGCCGTGGACGGCTCAGCTGACGGTGGCCGCGGCCGTGATCCTGCTCCTGCTCACCACGGACATCCTCACCGTGGTGGGCTTCAGCTCGTTCGGCGTGCTCGTCTACTACGCGGTGGCGAACCTGTCCGCCCTGACCCTGCGCGGGGACGACGACGGCCGCCGCCCGGCCCGGCCGCGCCCGCTGCGCCCGCTGCGCGTGCCCCGCGCCGTCAACGTCCTCGGCCTGGCCCTGTGCCTGCTGCTCGCCCTCAGCCTGCCGCCGATGTCCGTGGCCGCGATGGCGGGCGTGTTCCTGATCGGGGTGGGCGGGCGCGCGTTCGTGCGGGCCGGGCGCCGGGGCCGGTGACCCGACGCGCAGACACCCACCGCCGCCGCACACCGGGGCCGGCACAGCGGCCGCGTCCGCTCAGTCCTGCGCGCGGGCGACCTGCGGCAGCAGGTCCTCGGCCGGCGGGGTCCAGTCGGCCGGGTCCGCGGCGTGCTGCTCGCCGGAGCGGATGTCCTTCACCTCGTGGACCCGCGCGCCGGCGTCGTCCCGGCCCATGAACCACACGAACGGGATGCCGCGGCGGTCCGCGTACTTGATCTGTTTGCCGAACTTCTCCGCGGACACCGCGACCTCCGCGGGGATGCCGCGCTCCCGCAGCAGGGCCGCGACGTCCTGGGCCTCGGGCCAGTCCTCGTCCGCCGTCAGCGCCACGTACACCGCGGTCGGCACGGAGCGGGAGGCCACGGCCATCTGCTGGGACAGCATGCGCATCACCAGCCGCGTCACGCCGATGGACAGTCCGACACCGGGGAACACGCGGTTCCCCTTGGAGGCGAGCGCGTCGTAGCGGCCGCCCGAGCAGATCGAGCCGAGCTGCTCGTGGCCCACCAGGACGGTCTCGTAGACGGTGCCCGTGTAGTAGTCCAGGCCGCGCGCGATGGACAGGTCCGCCACGGCGCGCCCGGGGGCGCGGCGGTGCAGGGTGGCGACGACGTCGGCCAGCTCGGTCAGCCCCTCCTCGAGCAGCTCGTGGGTCACCCCCAGGGCGCGGACCCGCTCGACGAACGAGGCGTCCGACGTGCGGATGTCCGCCAGGGCCAGCGCCTGCGCAGCCTGCTCGGGGCTCGCGCCGACCTCCTCCTGGAGCAGCCGCGCGACCTCCTCCGGGCCGACCTTCTCCAGCTTGTCGATGCTGCGCAGCACGCCGGCGGTGTCCTCCAGGCCGATGCCCCGGTAGAAGCCCTCGGCGAGCTTGCGGTTGTTCACGCGGATGAGGAAGTCGCCGATCGGCAGGGCGCCGAGCGCCTCGGCCATCACGAGTGCGACGTCGGCGTCGTACCGGGGCGAGAGGGCGCCGTCGCCGACGACGTCGATGTCCGCCTGGGTGAACTCGCGGGCGCGGCCCTCCTGAGGGCGCTCCCCGCGCCAGACCTTCTGCATCTGGTAGCGACGGAAGGGGAAGGCGAGGTGGCCGGCGTTCTCCACGACGTAGCGGGCGAACGGCACGGTGAGGTCGAAGTGCAGGGCCAGGCGCTTGGGGTCGGCCGGGTCCTTGGGATCGCGCCGGCCCGCGGCGACCTCCTCGTCCTCGGCCAGGCGGGAGACCGCGTAGACCTCCTTGTCCACCTCGCCCTTGCGCAGCAGCTGGCCCAGGGTCTCCACGGCACGGGTCTCGATGCCGGCGAACCCGTGCAGCTCGAAGGTCCGCCGCAGCGTGTCGAGCACGTGCTGCTCCACGAGCCGCTCGGCGGGCAGCCACTCGTGGAAACCGGACAGGGAGGCCTTGCGGGACATGGCGATCCTTCGAGACGACGACGGCGGGGACGCGCGACGGTCCCCCGCCGGCGCACCGGCCCATTCTAGGCGCGGGCGCTGTCCGGCCCGGTACGCTGGCCCTGTTCGTGTCCATCCCGACCGGCCGCATCCCTCGACGACTGCGTGCCGGCGCAGTCAGGGAGAGTTCCAGCGGTGACCAATCACATGCAGCCCGACGACCAGCAGTCCCCCGCCACCGAGGCCGCCCCCGCGTCGGCCGAGGCCGCCGAGCCGACCGTGCCCGCCGAGGCCCGGCCCGTCCCCGAGGTCGTCCCCGACGCGCCGGCGCACGGTGATTCCTCCCAGCCCGCCGAGGCGCCCGCCGTGCCCTCCCCGGCCGCGATGAAGAAGGCCAGCCCGGCCGCCGTGCGCCCCGCGACGCCCGCCGCCGCGTCCGCCGCCCCGACCCCCGTCGTGGCCCCGACCGTGCCGCCCACCCCGGTGGAGGAGGCCGCCAGGTTCGCCCGGGTGAGCGAGGACGGCCACGTCACGCTGCTGGACGGGCAGGAGGAGCACGCGGTCGGCCAGGTGCCGGACGCGAGCACCGAGGACGCGCTGGCGTACTTCGTGCGCAAGTACGACGACGTGCGCGCCCAGATGGCCCTGTTCGAGCAGCGCATCGCCGCCGGCGCCCCCTCGAGTGAGCTGGGCCGGGCGCTGGGTCAGATGACGACCGCGGTGAACGAGCGCCACATGGTCGGCGACATGGACGCCCTCCGCACCCGCCTGGCGGCCCTGGAGACCCTCCTGGGCGACTACCGCGCCGCGGAACAGGAGGCCCGGCAGGCCGCCCAGGCCGAGCAGCTGGCCACCCGCGAGGCCATCGTCGCCGAGGCCGAGACCTTCGCCCAGACCCCGGCCGAGCGGATGCCCTGGAAGACCGCGTCCAAGCGCATGACGGAGCTGTTCGAGGAGTGGAAGGCCGCCCAGAAGGCCGGTCCGCGTCTGGCCAAGTCGGTCGAGGACGACCTGTGGAAGCGCTTCCGCGGCGCCCGCACCGCGTTCGACAAGACCCGCCGCGCCCACTTCTCCCGGCTGGACGCCGCCTCGGCCGAGGCCAAGCAGGTCAAGGAGCGTCTCATCGCCCGTGCCGAGGAGCTGTCCACCTCCACCGACTGGGGCGTGACCGCCGGCAAGTACCGCGACCTGATGGACGAGTGGAAGCGCGCCCCCCGGGCCTCCCGCAAGGAGGACGACGCCCTCTGGGCCCGCTTCCGCGCCGCCCAGGACGTCTTCTTCGCCGCCCGCAAGGCCGCGAACCAGGAGATCGACCGCGAGTACGGGGCCAACCTGAAGGTGAAGGAGCAGATCCTCGCCGACGGCCAGAAGCTGCTCCCGTTCACGGACGTCAAGGCCGGACGGCGCGCGCTCAACGAGCTGCGCGGGCGGTGGGAGGATGCCGGCCGCGTGCCCCGCGGGGACGTCCGCCGGATGGAGGAGGGCCTCCGCAAGCTCGAGGACGCCCTCAAGCAGGCGGAGAACGAGCACTGGCGCCGCACCGACCCGGAGACCAAGGCCCGCACGAACTCCGCCCTCACGCAGCTCGAGGAGACCATCGCGGGGCTCGAGGCGGATCTCGCCCGGGCCCAGGCCCGGGGCGACCAGCGCGCCGTCAAGAAGGCCCAGGAGGCGCTCGACGCGCGCCTGCAGTGGAAGCAGGCCCTCGAGGCCTCGGCCTCCGAGCTCCGCTGAGCCCCACCCGTCTCGAGCACGCCCCCGCGGCCCGCCTGTCCACAGGCGGCCGCGGGGGCGTCCCCGTCTCTGGCAGGATCCGGGCATGACGACCGTGACGATCGAGGAGACCGCCCCGACCGGGGCACTCGTGCTGGCGGGCGACCCCTTCACGGAGCCGGAGCTGCAGGCGCTCGGCGCGCGGGGCGCCGTGCGGCCGCTGCTGCCCGGGGTGTGGGCGCGGCCGGACGCCGCGGACGATCCCGCGGTCCGGGCCGCTGCCCTGTGGACCCTCGGCGGCCCGCTCCTGGCCGCCGGCTGGACCGCGATCGGCCCGTCGGCGGCCTGGATCCTGGCCGGCGGCGCGGCGCCCGGGCGGCTACACGCGGCCGTGCCGCACTTCCACCGGCGCCCCGCCGGCGGGGGCCTGCTGCCCTGGACGCTCACGCAGTCGGACGTCGCGGCCGATGCCACGGGCGTCGCCCCCGCCGAGCACGACGTGCTCCGCTTCGGCCCCGTGCGGGTCACGACGCCCGCCCGGACAGTCGAAGACCTGCTGCTCAGCGCCGACCCGGATGCGGCGCGGCGCGCGGCCGCCGTGATCGGCGCCCACGGCGCCGCCGGGCTGCGGGAGCGGCTGGCCCGCCGGACCCGCCGTGCCGGCGTCGTGGCGGCCCGGCGCCGGCTGGGCGCGCTGCTGGCGGCGCTGGACGTCCCCGACTGAGGCCGGGAGGCTCAGGTGCGGTGCACGTCGAAGACGCCGTCGATGCGGCGCACCGCGTCGATCACGTGGCCGAGGAACCGGGGGTCGCCCATCTCGAAGACGAACCGGCTCATCGCCACGCGGTCGCGGGTGGTGTTCACGGAGGCCGAGAGGATGTACACGTGGTTCTCGGAGAGGACCCGTGTGACGTCGGAGAGCAGCGACTTGCGGTCCAGCGCCTCGATCTGGATCTCCACCAGGTAGACGGTGTCCCGCGACGGCGCCCAGCTGACCGGGGTGCGGCGCTCCGGCTCCTGCGCGAGCAGGGTCGCCAGGTTGGGACAGTCGACCCGGTGCACGGAGACCCCGGAGCCGCGGGTGACGAACCCGTCGATGGCGTCCGGCGGCACCGGGTTGCAGCACCGTGCCAGCTTGGCCATGACGCCGCCGTCGCCGTCCACGAGCACGCCGGCGTCGTTGGTGGCCCGCGCGGGGGCGCGCCGCGACTGGGCCGGGACCAGCTCCTGCAGGTGCACCTCGCCGACGGTCAGCTCGCCCTCCGGCTCGGCCTGCGTCGGCGTCGGCGGAGCGAGGCGCTCCGCGACGCGTTCCTGCACGGACTGGGCGGACACGTGGCCGTCGCCGAGGGCCACGAACAGCCCGTCGAGGTCCGCGTAGCCGAGATCCGTGGCCACCTGCACCAGCTCCTCGCCGCCGAGCACCTGCTGCACGGCCATGCCGGCCTTGCGCAGCTGACGGGTCAGCGACTCGCGTCCCCGGTCGGCCTGCTCGTCGCGGCGCTGCGTGGCGAAGTGGTGACGGATCTTGGACCGGGCCCGCGGCGAGACCACGAAGCCCAGCCAGTCCCGGCTCGGGCCCGCGTCCTCGGCGCGCGAGGTGAAGACCTCCACGGTGTCACCGTGGCTCAGCGGCGTGGACAGCGGGACGAGCTTGCCGTTGACCCGGGCACCGATGGTGCGGTGGCCGACGTCGGTGTGGATGGCGTAGGCGAAGTCCACGGGCGTGGAGCCGGCCGGCAGGGTGCGGATCTCCCCCTTCGGCGTGAAGACGTACACCTCGTCCGCCCCGATCTGGGTGCGCAGCGAGGCGAGGAACTCGTCCGGGTCCCGGGTGTCCGCCTGCCAGTCCATCACCGAGCGCAGCCAGGCCGGCGTGGCCTGCACCGGCGCCTGGCCGGCGGCCTGGGCCTTGTACCGCCAGTGCGCGGCGACGCCGTACTCGGCCTGGCGGTGCATCTCCTGCGTGCGGATCTGGATCTCCACCGGCTTGCCGCCCGGCACCATCACCGTGGTGTGCAGGGAGCGGTACATGTTCAGCTTCGGGACCGCGATGTAGTCCTTGAACCGACCCGGGACCGGGTTCCAGCGGGCGTGGATCGCGCCGAGCACGGCGTAGCAGTCACGCACGGAGTCCACGAGCACCCGGATGCCCGTCAGGTCGTGGATGTCGTCGAAGTCCTTCCCGCGCGTCACCATCTTCTGGTAGATCGAGTAGTAGTGCTTCGGCCGTCCGGTGACGGTCGCCCGGATCCGGTGCTCGCGCAGGTGCTCCTCGATCACGGTGCGCAGCGCCGCGATGTGCTTCTCCCGCTCCGGGTTGCGCTCCCCCACGAGGCGCACGATCTCCGCGTACATCTTGGGCTTGAGGGCGGCGAAGGAGAGGTCCTCGAGCTCCCACTTGACGGTGTTCATGCCGAGCCGGTGGGCCAGCGGGGCGTAGATGTCCAAGGTCTCCTGGGCCTTGCGGGCGCTGGACTCCGGGGAGACGTACCGCCACGTCCGCGCGTTGTGCAGCCGGTCGGCGAGCTTGATGAGCAGGACGTTCACGTCCTGGGCCATCGCGATGACCATCTTGCGCACGGTCTCGGCCTGCGCCGCGGCGCCGTAGGTCACCTTGTCCAGCTTGGTCACGCCGTCCACGAGGAGGGCGACCTCGGAGCCGAAGTCGGCGCGGAGGCGCTCCAGGGAGTAGTCCGTGTCCTCGACGGTGTCGTGCAGCAGGGCCGCCAGGAGCGTCGGGCCCGTCACGCCGATCTCGGCGAGGATCGTGGCGACCGCGACGGGGTGGGTGATGTACGGGTCCCCGGAGCGCCGCATCTGCCCCTCGTGTGCCGCGCGGGCGACCTCGAAGGCGCGGACGATCTCGGCCAGCTCGGTCTTGGTGGCTCGCTGCCGCACGGTGCGCATCAGCGGCTCGAGCAGGGGCGAGTACTCGGTGGCGTGCCGGCCGGTCAGGCGTGCGATCCGGCTGCGGGGCCGGACCGGGGCGGGACGGGCCGGGGCGGGACGGGCCGGGGCGGGAGTGGGGTCCTGCTCGCTCATGGGCCACGCCTCCTGACTCGTGCGGCCCCGACCGCTCCGGCCGGGATGATCGGCGAGTCTACCCGCGCCCGTCCCACCCCGCCCCAGGAAGACCACCGGGGCCGCAGCGGCTCCGTCAGAGTCGCGCGCCGTCGTCCCAGGGGGCGACGTCGGGATCGGTGACCGCCTCTGAGGCACGCTCCCGGGCGGCGCGGGCCGCGGCCCGGGCGTCGTGGTCGCGCACGTCCGGGTCGTTGCGGCGCAGCAGGGCGTACAGCGGCGCCTGGAGGAACAGGGTGGACAGGGTGCCCACGATGATGCCCACGAACAGCGCGAGCGCGATGTCCCGCAGCGTGCCGGCACCGAGCAGCCCCGCGCCGATGAACAGGATCGAGCCGACCGGCAGGATGCCGACGACGGAGGTCGTGATGGACCGGACGAGCGTCTGGTTCACCGCGAGGTTCACGTTCTCGACGAAGGAGCGCTCCGGGTCCTCCTCGGCCCCGATCGTGTTCTCGCGGATCTTGTCGAAGACCACCACGGTGTCGTAGAGCGCGTACGACAGGATCGTGAGGAAGCCGATGATGGCCGACGGCGTGATCTCGAAGCCGGTGGCGCCGTAGATGCCGGCGGTCAGCGCGACCACGTAGAGCATGCCGAGCACGGCGGCCAGGGACATCTTCCAGGTGCGGAAGTACACGGCCATGAACAGGGTCACGAGCACCACGAAGATCACCAGGCCGATCAGGGCCTGCTGCGACACCGCGGCGCCCCAGGTCGGCCCCACGAAGGTCGAGGTCACCTGGTCCTGGCCGACGCCGTAGGCCTCCTGCAGGTTCGCGGCCACGGCTCGGGTCTGGGCGTCGTCGAGCTGCTCGGTCTGGACGCGCACGGTGCCCGGGGCGACGTTCGTGACGGTGGCGTGGCCGTCGGCCAGCACGTCGGTCACGGCGCGCTCGCCCGCGGCCACGTCGGTGGAGGCCGTCTGCGAGACGGTGAACTCGGAGCCGCCCCGGAACTCGATGCCGAGGTTGAAGCCACCGCGGAGGGCGGTCAGGCCGCCGGCGAGGACGAGCAGCAGGGCGGCGAGGGCGAACCACCGCCGCCAGCGCTGGATGAACGGGTAGGAGATGCGGCCCGAGTAGAGGGCGTTGCCCCAGTCGGCGAAGCGGTTCACTGGTCCTCCTCCTGGCGGCGTCGCTCGGCGCGGCGTCGCTCGGCGATCGTCATGGGCGGCGCGGTGCGCGAGCGGCGGCCGCCCCCCCGGGCGGACGAGCCCGCGCGGGGGGCGCCCGTCGCGACGAGCGGGCGCGGGGCGTCGGCGGCCGCCGCGTCAGCCGGCTCGTCGGAGTCCTCCGCCGGGAGCCCGGTGCGGGGGGCGTGGGCGGGCTCGCGGAAGCGGCCGGCGCCCTGATACAGGGACGGCCCGCCCAGCAGCGACGGGTCCAGTCCGGACATCGGGTGTCCCTCGCCCACGAAGCGGGTCTGGGCCAACAGCACCATGAGCGGGTGGGTGAACATGAACACCACGATCAGGTCGGCGATCGCGGTGAGGCCGAGGGTGAACGCGAAGCCGCGCACGTTGCCGACGGCCACGAAGTACAGCACGACGGCGGCCAGCAGGTTCACGGCCTTGGACGCGGTGATCGTCCGCCGGGCGCGCTTCCAGCCCTCGTGCACGGCGACGGGCACGGTGTGGCCCGCGCGCAGCTCGTCCTTGATGCGTTCGAAGTAGACGATGAACGAGTCCGCCGTCAGACCGATCGCCACGATGAGCCCGGCGATGCCCGCGAGGGACAGGCGGTAGTTGTCCGTCCAGCCCAGGATCGCGATGGTCAGCCACGTCAGCACGCCCGCCACGATGATCGAGGCGAAGGTCAGCAGGCCCAGGGCCCGATACTGGAAGAACTGGTACACGGCCACGAGGCCGAGGCCGATCAGGCCGGCGATCAGGCCCCAGAAGAGCTGGTCCCGGCCGAGCGTGGCGGAGATCTGCTGCTCGGACTCGATCGAGAAGGAGATCGGCAGGGAGCCGTAGTTGAGCTGCTCGGCCAACTGCGCCGTCGTCTGCTCGTTCAGGGTGGGGCCGCTGATCTGCGCGCTGCCGTTGGTGATGACCACGTTGGACTGCGGCGCGGAGATCACGTCCCCGTCCAGCAGGATCGCGAACTGCTTGCGCGGGTCGCCCTCGGGGTACGGGGTGAGCTTCTGGGTGACCTCCGTGAAGGCCTTGGTGCCCTCCTCGTCGAACTCGATGTTGACGACCCACTGGTTGGTGGAGACGCCGCCCTGGGCCTGGGCCATGCCGTTGGACGCGCCCTTGATCTGGGTGCCCGGGATGACCACGGGGCCCAGGATGTACTTCTGGGCCGGCGTGACGGCGCCGTCGGCGAGCTCCTCGGAGGGCTGGCAGGCGACGATCGCCCGGTCGGACGGCGGCGGGGGCGCGGCCGGGTCCCGCGGGGCGGTGCAGTCCGTGGCCTGGAACTCGGCCAGCAGGGCCGGGGTGACCCAGTTCGGGTCGTAGGCGTCCGCCGGCTCCCCGTCGGGCTTCGGCAGCTGGTCTTCTGGCAGGCGCTGGTCCTCGGGGGTGGCCTCCCCCGGGCCGGACTGCAGCACGGGGCGGAACTGCATGTCCGCGGACGCCTGGATCAGGCGGCGGGTCTCCTCGTCCGGGACCCCGGGCAGGGAGACGACCACGTTCTGGGAGCCCTGCGTGGCGACCTCCGCCTCGGCCACGCCGGAGCCGTCCACACGCTGGCGGATGATCTCCACGGCCTGGTCCAGCTGCTCGGGGGTGACGGACTCGCCCGTCGAGGTCTGGGGGGCCAGCACCATCTGCGTGCCGCCCTCGAGGTCGAGGGCGAGCTTGGGAGCCCAGGAGGCCGCGCCGGAGGCCACGCCCCCGCCGAGGATCGCGGCCAGGACCACGAGGAGGGCGGCCAGCCAGGCCAGGGTGCGCCCGGCGGAGCCGGTGGGTGTTCTCTTCGCCATTGCTCAGGTGCTTCCGTCACATTCGAGCGGCCCCGCCAGGCGGGGCCGCGTGTGCAGGGGTGGGTGGGCCTCAGGCCAGGTCGTCGCGGCGCGGACGCGGGTCGTCGGCGTCGTCGGCGCGGTACTCGGTGCCGGGGGCGTCATCCAGACGCGACGGGTCCGTGGTGGGCGCGGCGGCCGTCTCCGGCTCCACGACGGTGGTGACGCCCTGCAGGTGCACGTCCATGCGGGTGCCCGGGGCGGTCTCCAGCGTCACCCGCTGGCCCTCGGTGTCCACGGCCACGACGGTGCCGAAGATGCCGGCGCCCGTCATGACCTCGACGCCTGGGGCGAGGGTGCTGCGCATCTGCGCCTGCTGCTGCTGCATCTTCTTGCCCTTGCGGAAGGAGAGGAAGAGCATCACCGCGAGCAGGGCGAAGGCGATGAGCATGAGCAGGCTGCCGCCACCCCCCTGGGCCTGCTGGGCGATCACGGGCAGGGTCGCGGCGGTGGCGACGGGCATGGGGGACTCCTGATGCTCGGGGTGGGCGGGCCTGTCCAGTGTAGGGGCCCGCCCTGGGCGTCACGGCCCCGGCGTGGCCTCCGGAGCGGCGAGGCCCAGGTGCTCCCAGGCCCCCGGCAGCGCGACGCGGCCACGGGGGGTCCGCGCCACCATGCCCTCGCGGATGAGGAAGGGCTCGGCCACGGTCTCCACGGTCTCGGCCTCCTCCCCCACGGCGGTGGCCAGCGTGCTGAGCCCCACGGGCCCGCCGCCGAACGTGGTGCACAGGGCCGTGAGCACGGACCGGTCGAGCCGGTCCAGGCCGCGCCCGTCGACCTCGTACATGTCCAGGGCGGCGGCGGCGTCGTGCGCGCCGACCTCGGCCAGCCCCTTCACGAGCGCCCAGTCCCGCACGCGGCGCAGCAAGCGGTTGGCGATGCGCGGGGTGCCGCGCGAGCGCCGGGCGATCTGCCGGTACCCCTCCGTGGCCAGCCGCATGTCCAGCAGCAGGGCGGAGCGGCGCAGGACGCGCTCGAGCTCCACCTCGGTGTAGAAGTCCAGATGGCCCGTGAAGCCGAAGCGGTCGCGCAGCGGCCCCGGCAGGAGGCCGGCCCGCGTGGTGGCGCCGACGAGCGTGAAGGGCGGCAGCTCGAGCGGGATCGAGGTGGCGCCGGCGCCCTTGCCCACCACGATGTCCACCCGGAAGTCCTCCATGGCCATGTAGAGCATCTCCTCGGCCGGGCGGGACATCCGGTGGATCTCGTCGAGGAAGAGCACCTCGCCCTCGGTGAGCGAGGACAGGATGGCCGCGAGGTCGCCCGCATGCTGGATCGCGGGGCCGGAGGACAGCCGCAGGGGGGCGTTCATCTCCGCGGCCACGATCATCGCCAGCGTGGTCTTGCCGAGCCCGGGCGGACCGGAGAGCAGGACGTGGTCCGCGGCGCGGTCGCGCAGCCGGGCGGAGGCGAGCATGAGGTCCAGCTGCTCGCGCACGCGCATCTGGCCCACGAACTCGTCCAGGTGCTTGGGGCGCAGCGCGGCCTCGAGCCGACGCTCCTCCGGGTCGACGGCCGCCGCGGACAGCGGTGAGGACTCCGCGCTCATCGCCCGCCTCGCACCGCGCCGGCCATGCCGACGTCGCGCAGGGTGGCGCGCAGCAGCGCGGCGACGTCGCGGCCCTCGTCCAGCTCCGGGCGGGCCGCCACGGTGGCCTCGACGGCCTTGAGCGCCTCCTTCTCGGACCAGCCCAGGCCGGCCATCGCCTGCACGACGTCGGCGTGCCAGAGCGCCTCGACGGTCGGCTCGGCGCTCGCCTCGGCCTCCGCCTCGGGCACCGGCTCCCCGGTGGGCGCGAGGCGGCCGGAGAGCTCGACGATGATCTTGCGCGCCATCTTCGGCCCGATGCCGGGCACGCGGGTGAGGGTCTTCTCGTCCTCCTCGGTGACCGCCCGGCGCACGGTCTCGGGGTGGTGGACGGAGAGGATCGCCAGGGCGAGGCGGGGACCCACGCCGTTGGCCGTGATGAGCACCTCGAACACCTCGCGCTCGTCGCGGTCCGCGAAGCCGTAGAGGGTCAGGGCGTCCTCCTTGACCACGAGGTGGGTCTGCACCGCCCCCGGCCGGCCCTCGTGCAGGGTGGACAGCGTCTGCGGGGTGGCGGAGAACTGCACACCCAGGCCGCCGACGGCAATGACCGCCCGGTCGAGGGCCACGTGCTCGACGGTGCCGCTGAGCGAGGCGATCATGAGGGGCCCTCCTGTCGGGACGGACGGACGCCGGTCGGCGCGGATTCGAACATATCATCGAACGCCGGCCCGGCAGCGGCCTACCGGCGACGCCCGCCGCCCGCCGAGCGCTCGGCGTCGAGCCAGGCCCGCTGCGCGGCGGTGAGCTGGCCCCGCGGGCGGGCGCGCGCGGGCGCCTTGGCGGCGAACTGCGAGCGCCCCGCCCGGGAGGCGAGGTCTGCGGTGTCGAGGCCGGTCTGGCCGGCGGCCGCGCCGAGGGCGGTGCCGCGCCAGCCGTGGGCGATGGCCAAGGCGAGGGCGTCGGCCGCGTCGGCCGGGCGCGGCGGGGCGTCGAGGCGGAGGATCCGGGTGACCATCGTGGTGACCTGCTCCTTGCCCGCATCGCCGTGTCCGGTGACGGCGGCCTTGACCTCGGAGGGGGTGTGCAGGCCCACGGGGACGCCGGCGCGCGCGGCCGCGGCGATCGCCACGCCCGCGGCCTGGGCCGTGCCCAGCACGGTCGGCGTGTTCGTGTTCGCGAACATGCGCTCGACGGCGGCGCGATCGGGCCGGTGCGCGGCGAGGACCGCGGAGACGGCCTCGTCGATGCGCAGGAGGCGCTGGTCCAGGGGGGCGGTGGGCGGGGTGCCCGTGACCTCGACGTGGACGAGCGCGGCCCGCCGTCGCGCGTCCACGTCCACCACGGCGATCCCGCAGCGGGTGAGCCCCGGGTCCACCCCGAGGATCCGGACGACGTCGGCGGGCCGGCGCGCGCTCAGCGCGATCAGTCCTCGTCGAGCTCGGCGAGGACCTCGGGGGCGATGTCCACGTTCGAGAAGACGTTCTGGACGTCGTCGAGGTCCTCGAGCGCATCGGCCAGCTTGAGGAAGGTGCGGGCGCCCGACGCGTCCAGGTCCACCTTCATGGTGGGGACGAACTCGAGCTCGTCGGACTCGTACTCCACGCCCGCCTCGTCGAGGGCCTTGGCCACGGACTGCAGGTCGGAGGGGTCCGAGAGGATCTCGAAGGAGTCGCCGGAGACGACGACCTCCTCGGCGTCCGCGCCGCCCTCGAGCACGGCCTCGAGCAGGCCGTCCTCGGTGTTGCCCTCGGTGGGCAGGCGCACGAGGCCCTTGCGCTCGAAGAGGAAGGAGACGGAGCCGGAGTCCGCCATGGTGCCGCCGTTGCGGGTGACGGCCGCGCGCACGTCCGCGGCGGCGCGGTTCTTGTTGTCGGTCAGGCACTCGACCAGCAGCGCCGAGCCCTGGGGGCCGCGGACCTCGTACATGATCTCGGCGTAGTCGATGACCTCGCCGGTCAGGCCGGCGCCGCGCTTGACGGCGCGGTCGATGTTGTCGTTGGGCACCGAGGCCTTCTTGGCCTTGGACACGGCCAGGTCGAGGGCGGGGTTGCCGGCGACGTCGGGTCCGCCGGCACGTGCCGCGACCTCGATGTTCTTGATGTACTTCGCGAACGCCTTGGCGCGCCGCGCGTCGATGACGGCCTTCTTGTGCTTGGTGGTCGCCCATTTGGAATGTCCTGCCATCACGCCTCCTCAGGTCTGGATCTCGTCTGCTGGCTCGACCGCCCAGTCTAGCGACGCCCGGTGGGGTGGCGCGGATCACGGCTGACTACACTCGCGCCCATGACCCACACCTCCGCGCCCTCCGTCCTGCCCGCCGACCACCCGCTGGCGACCCCCTCCGACCTGCCCTACGGGCTGCCCGACTTCTCCGCCGTCTCCGACGCGCAGCTGGCCGAGGCCGTGCGCGCGGGGATGGCGGCCCAGCGCGCCGAGGTCGACCAGATCCTCGGGGCGGCCACGGCGCCGACCTTCGAGAACACCGTCCGCGCGCTCGAGCTGTCCGGCCAGCTGCTGCGCCGCTCCGCCGCCATGTTCTTCACGCTCGTCGGCTCGGACGGCACGGACGCGCGGCAGGCCCTGGCCGAGGAGCTCTCCCCCGAGCTCGCGGCCCACGAGGACGCGATCCTGCTGGACCCGCGGCTGGTGGCGCGCGTCGCGGCGATCGACGACGGCGGCCTCACGGGCGAGGACGCCCGCCTGCTGGAGGCGCTGCGCCTGCGCCTCTCCCTGGCGGGGGCGGACCTGGACGACGCCGCGCGCGAGGAGCTGCGCGGGATCAACACGGAGCTGGCGTCCCTCTCGGCCGCCTACACGCGCCGCCTCGTCGCGGACACCGCGGCCCGCGCCGTGCTCGTCACGGACCGCGAGCGCCTGGCCGGTCTGAGCGAGGACGACCTGGCCGCGGCGGCGGGGGCGGCCGCCGAGGCGGGGCACGGGGACGGGGACGCGGCGGCGGGCCCGTGGCTGCTGACGCTGTCCCTGTTCACGTCGCAGCCGTGGCTGGCGTCCCTGCAGGACGAGGGGATGCGGCGCGAGGTGTTCGAGGCGTCGACGGGCCGGGGCGGGGCCGGGGAGCACGAGACGCTGACGACGGCGATGGCGATGGTGCGGCTGCGGCTGCGCAAGGCGCGGCTGCTGGGGGCGCAGAGCTGGGCCGAGCAGGCGCTGAAGGACCGGGCGGCGCCGTCGACGGCGGCCGTGGAGGAGCTGCTGGCCGCGATGGCGCCGCGGGCGATGGCCAACGCGCGGGCGGACGCGGCGACGGCGGCGGCGCACGCGGGCCGGACGGACGCCGAGGTGGCCCCATGGGACTGGCCGGCGCTGTCCGCGGCGTACGCGCGGGAGGAGTTCGCGGTGGACGCGGACGCCCTGCGCCCGTACTTCGAGCTGGACCGGGTGCTGACCGAGGGCGTGTTCGCGGCGGCGACGGCGCTGTACGGGCTCACGTTCGCCGAGCGCCCGGAGCTGGCGCGGCAGCTGTACCGCCCCGGGATCCGGGTGTTCGAGGTGACGGGTGAGGACGGTGCCGGGGTGGGTCTGTTCGTCGCGGACCTGTTCGCGCGGCCGACCAAGTCGGGCGGTGCCTGGATGCACACGGTGCGGGACATGGCGGACGCCCTGGGCGAGCGCCCGGTGGTGTTCACCACGATGAATGTGCCGGCCCCGGCGGCGGGGCGTCCGGCCCTGCTGACGCTGGATGAGGCCACGACGCTGTTCCACGAGTTCGGCCACGCCCTGCACGGGCTGCTGGCCCGGGGCGAGTACGCCTCGCTCACCGGGACGAACGTGCCGCGCGACGTCGTCGAGTTCCCGTCGCAGGTCAACGAGGTGTGGCTGCGCGAGCCGTCCCTGCTGGCCGCGTACGCGCGGCACGTGGAGTCGGGCGAGCCGCTGCCGGCGGGGACGCTGGAGCGGCTCGAGGCGGCGGACCTGTGGGGCGAGGGGCACCGCACGGTCGAGTATTTGGGCGCGGCGCTCGTGGACTGGGCCTGGCACTCGCTGACGGAGGAGACGGTGGACGCCGCCACGGCCGACCCGGCCGCGTTCGAGCGCCGGGTGCTGACCGAGGCGGGCATCGACCCGGACCTGGTGCCTCCGCGCTACGGCACCGGCTACTTCAAGCACATCTTCGGCGGCGGCTACGCGGCCGGGTACTACTCCTACGTGTGGGCCGAGGTGCTGGACGCGGACGCCGTGGAGTGGTTCCGCGAGCACGGCGGGATGACGCGGGAGAACGGCCGCCGGTTCGCGGACGAGCTGCTCTCGCGGGGCGATACGCGTGACCTGCTGGAGTCCTACCGCGCGTTCCGTGGCCGGGACGCCGAGCTCGAGCCGCTGCTGCGCCGTCGGGGGCTGGCGGACGCCGCGGCCTGAGCGCGGTCAGCGCCCCCGGCCGCCGGGGCGGGGGGCGCTGAGCACGGCGCGCAGCCAGCCGCGCACGGTGGTGTCCCACTTGCGCGGGTCCACGTTCTGCTCGCGGGTGTGGCGGGCCTGGTGGAAGCGGACGAACCGCACGAGGTCCGGGTTGCGCTCGGCCAGGTCCTGCGAGGGGCCGACGGGCACGTACTCGTCGTCCTCGGAGTGCAGGATCAGCGTGGGCACACGCACGTGGTCGGCGCGGGTCACCCAGTCCAGGGCCTTGAGGTCCACGGGGGCGGCCAGGCCCGTGATGAACCGGCCGGCCCGGTTGGCCAGCAGCCACTGGCCGAGCAGGCCCACGGCTTCGGGGATCCGGTTGAGCCGGGCCTGGTGGCGCAGCACGTCCACCCAGTCGATGACGGGGCCCGTCAGGACCACGCCGCGCACGTGCGGGGCCAGCGGGGAGCGGTCCACGGTCTGCAGCACCACGGCCCCGCCCATGGACCAGCCGAAGAGGACGACGTCCCGGGCGCCGTGGTCGAGGGCGTAGCGGATGGCCGCCTCGACGTCCTCCCATTCGGTGGTGCCGAGCCCGTAGCGGGCGTCGGCGGCGTCCGGGGCGTCGCCGTCGTTGCGGTAGGAGATCAGCAGCGACGTCATGCCCAGGCGGCGGGCGGTCGGCACGGCGCGGATGCCCTCGTTGCGGCGCGCGCCGCGGCCGTGGACCATCACCGCCCACAGCCCCTCCGCGGGACGGGGTTCGCCGTCCTCGCTGGGGTCCGGCTCGATGCGCCATGCGCGGGCGTGGCCGCCGGGCACCGGCACCTGCACGTCCTCGGCGTCGAGCCCGGCGTCGGCGGGGGTCGGGTAGACGAAGCCGGTGAACCGGCCCCGGGTCGCCGTCGTCAGATCGCCGGAGAAGACCTCCTCGACCGCGCGCTGCACCGTGCCGTCCCGGGGGTCGAAGGAGGTGATCTCCCCGATGCGGGCGCATCCGGCGCCGTCGTCGAACGTGAGGGAGTACTGGCCGGGCACGGTGGTGTACTCGTCGGCCTGCAGGATCACGTCCTGCCCGGCGGGCGTGTCGACGACGGCGAGGATCGGCGTGGACTCGGCGTGGCGGCGCACGGGGGTCACCACGGTGCGGGCGAACACGCCTGCGAGCGCCGAGCTCGCCCCGGCCAGCACGAAGGCGGAGGCCGCGGCGACGCTGAGCACGGGCGGGGCCCAGCGGGCCACCGGGGAGGCCACGGCCACGCCGCCGCGCACCGATCCGGTGACTCCGCGGCGGACCAGGCGGCCCGCTCGGCGGACGCGGGAGTCGCGACCCCCGGCCCGCCGGGCTGCCACGGTGACGGCGGCGGCCAGGGCGGGCGGCAGGTCGGCGGGGTGGGGACGGGGACGGCGGGGTCGTGCGGCCATGCGCGCCATTGTCCTCCACGGGCGGGCGCGCCCGCCAATGCGACGCCGGTCGGGAACACGACGGCGCTCCGGACCGTTGCACCGGGCATGACCGAGACTCCCCACACCCCCCATGACGGCCCCACCCCCGACCCCGCGCGGGACGTCCCCGCTCCCGAGCAGACCCTGGCCGCCCCGGGCGGCGCCCGCCTGACGGACGAGGAGTGGGCCCGACGGCTCACGCCCGAGGAGTTCCAGGTGCTGCGCCGGGCCGGCACGGAACGGCCCTTCACGGGCGAGTACTGGGACTCGCACGTGAAGGGCGTGTACGCGTGCCGGGCGTGCGGATCCGAGCTGTTCCGCTCGGACGAGAAGTTCGACGCGCACTGCGGCTGGCCCTCGTTCTTCGCACCGCTCGCGGAGGACCGGGTGGAGTACCTGAAGGACACCACCCTGGGCATGGAGCGGATCGAGGTGCGGTGCGCGGCGTGCGGCTCCCACATGGGTCACGTCTTCGCGGGCGAGGGCTATGACACCCCCACGGACCTGCGCTACTGCATCAACTCGATCTCGCTGCGCCTGGCCCCCGCCGACGACGCGGCGGCCCCGGACGGGGCGCGCTGATCCGGTGCGGGAGCGCCGTGGCGTCCACGGCGCGCCCCCGCGGCCCGCTGGGCCCCGCAGCCTAGGCTGACGGGCATGAGCGTGATCGGGCCCCGTCGCCTCTCCGCCGCCCCCGGGGCGGTCGAGGCGCCCGTGCCGCCGGGGGTGTTCCGGCGTGCCCTGGCGGACCTGCGCGATGCGCGGCCACGGACCGAGGTGCGGCTGCGGGAGATCCCGGCACCCGAGGGGCAGGCGCCCTTCGCCGTCGCCCTCGCCGCCGACGTGTGCGACGGGCCGGGCGCGACCGGCGGCGTGCTGGCCACGGGGCGGTTCGTCCTCCTGCACGACCCGGCCCCGGACGCCCGGTGGCCGGGAGGCTTCCGGGCGGTGACATGGATCCGTGCGAGCCTGGAACCGGACGTCGCACTGGACCAGCTGGCCGGCGCCGTCGCGTGGACGTGGCTCGTGGAGGCGCTCGAGCGCCGCCACGCCGAGCACTCCCACGCCGGCGGCACCGCGACGCGCAGCATCGCGGAGGGCTTCGGGACGCTCAGTGCGGCCCCGGACACCACCGACATCGAGCTGCGCGCCTCGTGGACCCCGGCCCCGCGGGACCTCGGCTCGCATCTCGAGGCGTGGTCGGACATGATCTGCGCGTTCGCCGGTCTGCCGCCCGAGCACGCCGCGGACGTCCACACGGCCGGCCCCTGACCGCGCGCCCGCGCCTCCGACACACCGGGCCCCGGCCCGTCCCCGCCCCGACCTCCCCGAACAGGAGCAGCATGACCGACGCCCCCGAGACGGCCGCCCCGGACGCGCCCCCGCGGCTGATCGCCACACCGGCCGGTGGAGTCCCCCGGCTCACCGACACCCGCGCGGGCCTGGAGGCCTGCGCCGCGGCGCTCGCCGCGGGGACCGGGCCCGTCGCCGTCGACGCGGAGCGCGCCTCCGGGATCCGGTACGGCCAGCGGGCTATGCTCGTCCAGCTCAAGCGCGAGGGCGCCGGCATCTGGCTCGTCGATCCCGAAGCCCTCGACGGGCTGGCCCCGCTGCAGGAGGCCCTCGCGGGCGTCGAGTGGATCCTGCACGCGGCCAGCCAGGACCTGCCCTGCCTGGCCGAGCAGGGGCTGCGCCCCGATCGGCTGTTCGACACCGAGCTCGCGGCCCGGGTGTCCGGCCTGCCGCGCGTCGGCCTGGCCGCGGTCCTGGAGGAGCTGCTGGGGGTCACCCTCGCCAAGGAGCATTCGGCCGCCGACTGGTCGGTGCGTCCGCTGCCCGAGGCGATGCTCACCTACGCGGCGCTCGACGTCGAGCTGCTCGTCCCGCTGCGTGAGGCCCTGATCGCGCGCCTCGAGGCCGACGGCAAGCTCGCGTGGGCCGAACAGGAGTTCGAGCACGTGCGCACGGCCCCGCCGCCCGCGCCGAAGAAGGACCCCTGGCGCGGCACCTCGGGCTCCCAGACGCTGCGCCGCCC
Source organism: Micrococcus sp. GbtcB5 (assembly GCF_019091605.1). NCBI lineage: Bacteria > Bacillati > Actinomycetota > Actinomycetes > Micrococcales > Micrococcaceae > Micrococcus > Micrococcus sp. GbtcB5. The sequence continues at coordinate 13,096 of NZ_JAGXJK010000007.1, read as the reverse complement.
CGTGCAGCGCGCGGTCCTCAAGCGCCTGTGGGAGGCCCGCGAGGACCTCGCCCGCCACCGCGACGTCGCCCCCGGCCGGCTCATCCCGGACCGGTCGATCGTCGCCGCCGCGGCCGCCCAGCCGCGCACCGTCCCCGCCCTGCGCCAGACCTCCGGCTTCCACGGCCGCGCCGCGAGCCGCGAGGCTCCGCGCTGGATCGCCGCGATCCGGGCCGGCGTCGAGGACGCCGAGCGGGGCGACGCCCCCGCGGCGCAGGTCCGCACCGGGGACGGCCCGCCCCCACCCCGGGCCTGGAAGGACCGGGACCCGGTGGCGGACCGCCGCCTGCGCACGGCCAAGGCCCGCGTCGCCCGTCGGGCCGAGCAGCTGGGGATGCCCACCGAGAACCTCCTCACCCCGGACACCCTCCGGCGGATCTGCTGGACCCCGCCCGCCCCGATCACCCCCGAGACCGTGGACGCGTTCCTGACGGAGCGGGGCGCGCGCCCGTGGCAGGTGGAGAACGTCGGCGCGATCGTCACGGTCGCGCTGCTGGACCCCGATCCCGCCGACGCCTGACCCCCCGACGCGGCCGGCCGGATCGGTCCGTCGCGTCGCGTCGACGCGGAGGCTACTCGCCGGTAGTGTGACCCGCATGACATCCGTTTCTCTTGCTTCCTTCGACCACCTGCCCGCCCTGGCCCCGGATGAGGTCGTCACCACCGTCACCGTGACCGACCACGCCCTGCCCGAGGGTGCGGGCACGCTCGCGCTGCTCACGCTGGACAACGGGCAGGGACCCCGCCGGCCCGCGACCCTGGGCCCGGCCACGCTCCTCGGCCTCGGCCGGGTGCTCGACGAGCAGGCCGCCCGGGCCGCCGCGGGCGAGATCCAGGCCCTGGCCGTGACCGGTGTGGAGGGGACCTTCGCGGCCGGGGCGGACCTGTCCCTGATCGCGGGCCTCACCGACGACGTCGGCCGCGACCTGGCCCTGCTCGGCCACGCCGTCTACGACCGGCTCGCGGCCCTCGAGATCCCCACGGTCGCGCTCGTGAACGGCCTCGCCCTCGGCGGCGGCCTCGAGCTGGCCCTGGCCGCCGGACACCGCGTGGTGGCCGCCGACGCGAAGGGCTTCGGCCTGCCCGAGGTCCGGCTCGGCCTGATCCCCGGCTGGTCCGGCGTGTGGCGCGTGCCCCACCTGATCGGCCCGGAGGCCGCCGTCGACGTCGTGCTGAAGAACCCCCTCGACGACAACCGCATGCTCGACGCCCGCGCCGCGCACGGGCTCGGCCTCATGGACCGGATCGCCGAGGGGGACCTCCTCGACGCCGGCCTCGAGCTCGCCGGCGCCCTGGTCACGGGGGACGAGTCCGTGGCGGCCGAACTGGCCGCCCACCGCGACCGCGACGTGTCCGACGCCGCCTGGGACCGTGCCCTGGCGGCGCTGGAGCGGCTGCAGGCCGCTCGCCCCGGACGCCACCTGCCGGCACGCCGCCACCTGGAGGACCTGTTCACCGGCGCCCGCACGCGCACCCGCGCCGAGTCCGCCCAGGCCGAGGCGGACGCCCTCGGGACCCTGCTGCACTCCCCCGAGTTCCGCCGCACCGTGTACGCGTTCCTCGACCTCGTCCAGGGCCGCGCCAAGCGCCCCGCCGGCGACCCGGGCCGCGAGCTCGCCCGCGAGGTCCGCAAGGTCGGCATCGTCGGTGCAGGCCTGATGGCCGGCCAGCTCGCCCTCGTCTTCGCCCGGCACCTGCGGGTGCCCGTCGTGATGACGGACGTCGACGCCGAGCGTGTCGAGCGCGGCCTGGCGGGCGTGCGCGCGCAGGTCGAGAAGATGGTCTCCCGTGGACGGCTCTCCGCCGAGGACGGCGAGGCCCTGGCCGGGTTGATCACCGCGGACACGGACAAGGCGGTGTACGCGGACGCCGACATCGTCATCGAGGCCGTCTTCGAGGAGCTCGAGGTCAAGCGCACCGTCTTCCGCGAGCTCGAGGGCATCGTGCGTGAGGACGCCATCCTGATGACCAACACCTCGAGCCTGTCCGTGGCCGCCATGGCCGAGGTCCTCGAGCGTCCCGAGCGCCTCGTGGGCTTCCACTTCTTCAACCCGGTGGCGGTCATGCCGCTCGTGGAGATCGTGCGGACCGAGGCGACGACGGACGAGGTCGTGGCCACCGCGTTCGAACTGACCCGCCGGCTCCGCAAGACCGGCGTGCTCGTCCACGACGCCACCGCGTTCGTGGTCAACCGCGTCCTGCTGCGCATGATGGGCGAGGTGCAGAACTCCTTCGACGAGGGCACCGACGCGCACGAGGCCGACCACGCGCTGGACCCGCTGGCCCTGCCGATGACGCCGTTCACCCTCCTGGCCATGGTCGGCATCCCCGTGGCCCAGCACGTGTCCGAGTCCCTCTCCGCGTCCTTCGGCGCGGAGCGCTTCCCGGTCTCGGCGAACCTGCAGCGCCTGATCGACGCCGGCAAGACCGCGATCTGGGCCAAGGACGTCCGCCCCGACCGGCGCGACGAGGAGGCCGCCGGCGCGACCGGCGAGCAGATCCCGGAGGCGACCGCGGCCCTGCTGGAGCAGGGCTCGACCCCGCAGACCTCCGAGGAGCTGCTGCGCCGGGTCGAGGACGCGCTGGCCGAGGAGATCGGCCTGCTCCTGGACGAGCGCGTCGTCGCGGCCCCCGAGGACGTGGACCTGTGCATGATCCTCGGCGCCAACTGGCCCCTGCACCTGGGCGGCATCACGCCGTACCTGGACGACTGCGGGGCCGCCGAGCGGGTGAACGGGCGGCGCTTCCACCCGGCCGCGCAGGCCTGACCGGCCCCGGCCGGGCCGTCCGCGACGGCCCGGCCCACGGCTCAGGCGATCGGCAGCCCGGCGAACGTCACCACGTGCGCGTCGAGCCCGGCGGTCGCCGCGGCCTGGTCGGCCACGGGGGTCGAGGCGGTGCCCCCGCCCCAGTCGGAGGCGACCACGGCGCCCTCGCGCACGAGGTGCGCCCCCAGCTCCACGCCGTCCGCGACGACGGCCACCCGCACGTCCGACCCGCCCGCGTCCGCCGGGCGCAGCTCGGCGCGGGGCACGCGCAGCCCGCCCTGCAGGGGCGAGGCCTCCTCGAGCCGGTCCACGGCGAGCGGGCCCTCGGCGGCCACCCGCGCGAGGAGGAGGTACTCCGCGTACGAGGGCAGCACCGCGGCGTCGATGCCGGCCCGCTCACGGTCGATGCGCACCCGCTGGGCTCCGGCGGAGTCCTCGTGGGTCGTCCATGCCCAGCCGTCCCCGTCGGGCGTGAAGCCGACCTGCGTCTGGGCGAGGTAGCGCTCGGGCAGTCCACCGCGGGCGGCGCGCTGGGCGGGCGTGGGGGCGAAGCCCATGCGGGTGGTCAGCACGCCGTCCTCCAGCACCCGGTGCAGGAAGCCGACGTGCACGTCGTCGAGGGTCACGGCCTCCCACCGCTCGAAGGGGGTGAGGTCGAAGCGGGCGGCGCCGGTGGGGCGCGGGGCGGGGTGGGTCACGGCGGTGCTCCTGGGGCTCGGGGGTCCGTCCCCCCGATCCTCGCACCCGTCGGGCCCGGTCGCATCCGCCCTCGCCACGGGCGATAATGGGTCGATGACCACGCAGGACTCCCCCCTCACCCCGAACTCCTCCCGGTCCGGCTGCTGCGACGACCACGCCCGCCCGGACACCTCCCGCCGCACCGTCCTGGGCCGCGGCGCCGCCGTCGCCGCCGCGGGTGCCGGCACACTCGCGCTGGCCGGCTGCACGGACCGGCTGCGTGAGAAGGACACCGCGCAGGACCACTACACCGGCTCCGACGCCGTCGACGCGCTGCCCGCCGCCGAGCTGCCCGTGGGCGCCTCCCGGGAGGTGCAGGTGCAGGGTCGGACGCTGATGATGCATCGCGTGGACGAGACCACGGTGACCGCCTTCACCAACGTGTGCACGCATCAGGGCTGCCTGCTCCAGGTCGTGGACCGGCAGGAGGGCCCGGCCTACGCCTGCCCCTGCCACGGCTCGCACTTCGACGTCACCTCGGGGAAGCCGTTCGGCGGCCCGGCCCGCAAGGCCCTCATGGACTACGACGCGGCCGTCGTCGACGACCGCATCGTCGTCAAGCTCTGAGCCCTGCTCAGTCCTCCGGCGCGCCGTAGCGCCGCCGTGGGGGCACCACGACGGCGGAGCGGTCGTTGGGGTCCCACGCCGGCTGCTCGCGCCGCCGCGCCGGGTAGTAGCGGTGCCGCCACCAGAACCAGATGAGCGCCCCCAGCACCGGCAGCAGCAGCATGAGGCCGACCCACGGCAGGCGCGCCCGGGCGTCCAGGGGGCTGCGGCCCAGCGAGACGAAGCCGGCCACCCACAGCGCGCCGGCCACGACGGACACGGTCCAGCCCAGGGCGGCCTCCCCCGGCGTCGGCACGAGCGGGTTCGCGGCGGCCGCGCCGGTCAGCGCGCCGACCATCAGAAGAGCGCGACCTTCTCCGGGCCCGGGAACAGGGCGTCCAGCTCGGCCAGGTCCTCCGCGGTGGCGAGCCAGTCGGCCGCCGCCGCGTTCTCCACGACCTGCGCGGCACGGGTGGCGCCGGCGATCACGGAGGACACCGGTCCCTGCGCCGCCAGCCACCCGATCGCGGCCTGGACCTCGGTGATCCCCCGCTCCCGGGCGAACCGGCCGAACGCGGCCAGCTGCTCCAGGTCGGCGTCGGCCACCATGTGCTGGCGCACGTGGGACAGGCGCGAGCCCTCGGGGGCGTCGCCCTGCGAGTATTTGCCCGTGAGCAGCCCGTTGGCCAGGGGGAAGTACGGCAGGACGCCAAGCCCGAACTCGGCCGCCGCCGGGACCACCTCGAGCTCGGCCCGGCGGTCCAGCAGGTTGTAGTGGTTCTGCGTGGACACGAAGCGCTCCACGCCCAGCTCGCGAGCCACGTACTCGGCCTGGGCGATCTGCCAGCCGGCCCGGTTCGAGTGGCCCACGTAGCGGACCTTGCCGGCGCGCACGAGGTCGTCGAGCGCGCGGAGGGTCTCCTCGATGGGCGTGGCCGGGTCCGGGGTGTGGAACTGGTAGAGGTCGATCCAGTCGGTGCCGAGGCGGCGCAGGGAGTCCTCGACGGCGCGCACGATGTACCGGCGTGAGCCCCGCGCGCCGCCGTCGTCACCGGCGACGCCGCCCATGTCCATGCCGAACTTGGTGCCGATCACCACCTCGTTGCGGCGGGCACCGAGGGCGCGGCCGAGCCGCTCCTCGGACAGGCCGGGCTCCGCGCCGTAGACGTCGGCGACGTCGAAGAAGGTGATGCCGGCGTCGAGCGCGGCGTGGACGACGGCGTCGGTGCCGGCCTGCTCCAGCGTGGCGGTGCCGGGGCGGCCGAGGTTGTTGCAGCCCAAGCCGACGACGGAGACGGTCAGCCCGGAGCGGCCGAGACGGGTGTGGCGCACGGGTCAGCCCTCCTGCTCTGCGGTGCGGACGTCCACCTTGTTCGGCTGCACGCCGTCGGCGCGCTTGGCGGCCGCCGGGATCTCGGCGGCGGCCTTGCGGGCGTGGGGGGTCCGCACGCGCAGCACGAGGGCACCGACCTCGTCGACGAGGTCCTCGACCTCGCCGAGACCGCGCCAGGCCAGCTGGTGGGTCACCTCGACGCGCAGCCGCTCGACGGTGCGCCGCTCGATCGCGGTGGCCTCCCGGCCGCGGAGCCGGTAGGCCACCGGCAACACGGCGAAGGTCGCGGGGTCCGCCTCGGCGAAGCCCTCCTCCGCGCCCTGTGCCACGAACGCGGCCAGCAGCTGATCGCCCTCGGCAGGGTCGGCCAGGGGCTGCTCCCCGACGGTGCCGGGCTGGCCGACCCGGCCGTGGTGGACCACGAACTCCCCGGCCTCCGCGTCGGCCCATGCCTCGCGGTATTCGAAGAGCCGGGCGCCGTCGTCACCGACGGTCTCACGGTACAACCGGACGATGCTCATGCCTGCTCCTGGTGGTGGGGGGCGGCCGCGTCCTCGGGGACGGGCCGGGCGTACGGGACCTTGGCGCCGAGGACCTGGGCGACGGTGTCCTGGGTGATGCGCTGCGCGGTGAGGCCCACGCGGGCCAGCACCTGCTCGCGGCTGCCGTGGGCGAGGAACTCGACCGGCAGGCCAACCTCGTTCAGGGCCGTGTCCACGCCGGCCGCACGCATCTCCTGGCGGATCCGCGAGCCGACGCCGCCGGCCCGCACCCCGTCCTCGAGGCACACGACGATCCGGTGGCGGGCGGCCGTGTCGATCACGGATCGGGCCACGGGCAGGACCCACCGCGGGTCGATCACCGTGGCGCTGATGCCGTGCCGCTCGAGCCGTTCGGCGACGTCGAGGCCGAGCTCGGCCATCGCACCCACCGCCACGATCAGCACGTCCCGCTCGGCGCCGTCGCGTCCGCCGGCCTCGCCGCGCCGGGCGAGCACGTCCGTGCCGTCCGACAGCCGCTCCAGGGCACGCACCGACTCGCCGACCGAGCCCTTCGCGAACCGCACCACGGTGGGCGCGTCCTCGACGGCGACGGCCTCGCGCAGCTCCTCCCGGAGCGTGTCCGCGTCACGGGGCGCGGAGATCCGCAGCCCCGGGACCGACTGCAGCAGGGCCAGGTCCCACATGCCGTGGTGGCTGGGGCCGTCCGGCCCGGTGACGCCCGCGCGGTCCAGCACGAACGTCACGCCCGCACGGTGCAGGCCCACGTCCATGAGCACCTGGTCGTACGCGCGGTTGAGGAAGGTCGCGTAGACGGCCACCACGGGGTGCAGGCCGCCGAAGGCCATGCCGGCGGCCGACGTGACCGCGTGCTGCTCGGCGATGCCGACGTCGAACACCCGGTCCGGGTGGGCCAGCGCCATCGGGGCCAGGCCCACGGGGTTCTGCATGGCGGCGGTGATGGCCACGACGTCCGGCCGCTCGTCCGCGATCGCGACCATCTCTTCGCCGAACACGGAGGTCCAGGACTGGGCCGTCGACGAGGTGATGGGCTCGCCCGTGGAGGGGTCGATCACGCCGATCGCGTGGAACTGGTCCGCCTCGTGCGCGACCGCCGGCGCGTAGCCGTGCCCCTTCTCGGTCATCGCGTGGACGATCACGGGCCCGCCGTACGCCCGCGCGTCCTCGAGGGCCTCCTCCATGGCGGTGAGGTCGTGACCGTCCACCGGACCGATGTACTTCATGCCCAGGTCCTCGAACAGGCCCTGCGGCGCCCAGAGGTCCTTGAGGCCCTTCTTCGCCGCGTGCAGCGGCCGGTACACCAGCTCACCCGCGAGGCCGGCCTCCTGGAGGCGGCGCTTGAGGTAGTCGAGGGTCTGCTCGTAGCGGTGGTGGGTGCGCACCTTGTCCAGCACCCCGCGGCGCAGTCCGCCCAGGTGCTCGGCGACGCCGCCCACCGTGGGCGCGTACGAGCGGCCGTTGTCGTTGACCACGATCACCACGCGCCGATCCCGGCCGGCGGCGATGTTGTTGACCGCCTCCCAGGCCATGCCCCCCGTGAGCGCGCCGTCGCCGATCACGGCCACCACGGTGCGGTCCCCCTGCCCGGTCTGCGCCCAGGCCCGCGCGATGCCGTCCGCCCAGGAGAGCGAGCTGGAGGCATGCGAGGACTCCACCACGTCGTGCTCGGACTCGGTGCGGTCGCCGTAGCCGGACAGGCCCCCCTCCTGGCGGAGCGTCGTGAAGTCCTGGCGCCCCGTGAGCAGCTTGTGCACGTACGACTGGTGGCCCGTGTCGAAGATGACCGCATCCTTCGGCGACTCGAACACGCGGTGCACGGCCAGCGTCAGCTCGACGACGCCCAGGTTCGGTCCGAGATGGCCACCCGTCTTGGAGACGTGGGCGATCAGGTAGGCGCGGATCTCCGCCGCCAGCGCGGTCAACTGGTCCTCCGTGAGGGCCGACAGGTCCGCCGGGCGGGCGATCTGCGGCAGCAGCGGGGCGCCGGGGCTCGTGGGGGGCAGATGTTCCATGGTGCGACCAGCCTACTCCGCGGGTCCGCGCCCGGGCGGGACGCGGGCGGCGGCCCGCGCGGGCGGGCCCCGTGGATCAGGCCTTCGCGGCGATCTGACGGAGCACGTACTGAGACATGCTTCGCTCTGCCTGGCGATAGTTGCACAGCTTCCGTCGGCTCTCAGGATCCCTGTCTCGACGGGACGCCCGACGATGCAACCGTACAAGACCAATTTCTCTTGGGTGATCGGCGGTACTGGGATCGTCTTCTCACCACGGTGATGTTCACGAGACGACGCAGCCGATCCCGTCACGACGGCGAGCGAGGTGAGCCCGTCCGTTCGGGCCTCGATTCCATCTGCGACCAGGGCCGCCGAGCCGATGTTCTCCATCGCAGCCTCAGCGCTGCCACCCCGGGTCGACTGGATCTTGGCCGGGCGATTCCACGCCCGCCGATCGACATCGACTTGATACCCGGGAGGGGTATAGCGTTGACTGGACCAGAACGAACAGGAGACTTCATGCGCAAGCACCTCAAGACCACCGTCGCCGCAGGAGTGCTCGGAGGAGCGCTCGTGTTCACCGGCTGCAGCACCGGCGGCGACCAGGACCAAGGGACCCCCTCGACGACCAGCCAGCACGAGGGCCACGGCAGCAGCTCTGACAGCGGCGGGATGGAGCATCCGATGGACGGCGGCCCCGCCCCCGAGGGCATCGAGACGGCTGCGTCGCCCACATACCCGGTCGGCACCGAGGTCACGCTCACCGCCGACCACATGGAGGGCATGGACGGTGCGAACGCGATGATCGCCGGCGCGTACGACACGTACACCTATGCGGTGGACTTCACGCCGTCCGCAGGCGGGGAGCCGGTCAAGGATCACAAGTGGGTCGTCCAGCAGGAGATCAAGGACGCCGGAGATGAACGTCTGGCCGACGGCACCGAGGTCACTCTCGAGGCCGAACACATGGAAGGCATGAAGGGCGCGAAGGCGACCATCGCCTCCTCCACCGAGGAGACCGTCTACATGGTCGATTACGAGTCCGACGGCATGACGATGACCAACCACAAGTGGGTCGTCGAGAGCGAGCTCAAGCCGGCCTCCTGAGCCGATCGCCGCGGGCGCGCTGAAGGTCCGCGGCGAAATACGACCCGATCGAAGGAAAGATCGGGGAATGACGAGGGGAAGCGAAGAGCATGACGGACCCGACCACGCATCACCATGACCACGCCGGCGTCGCGACCACCGAGTCCGGCCACCGTGACGACTCGCGCGCCGAGAACGAAGACCACACCATGGAACACGGTGACCACGCCGGGCACGGTCATCACGGCGGTGGTCACGCGGGCCACGGCGACCACGTCGGCCAGTTCCGGCGGCTGTTCTGGATCAATCTGATCATCGCCATCCCGGTGGTCGCGTTCTCCCCCATGTTCGCCATGCTCCTGGGCTACTCGGTCCCCAGCTGGGCGGGCTGGGTCGCCGCAGTCCTCGGCTCCGTCATGTACGCCTGGGGCGGCACCCCGTTCCTCACCGGTGCTGTCAGCGAGCTGAAAAGCCGCCAGCCGGGGATGATGCTGCTCATCGCGCTCGGCATCACCGTAGCGTTCCTCGCCTCCTGGGCCGCCACTGTCGGTCTCGTCCACCCCGAGCTCGAGTTCTGGTGGGAGTTGGCGCTGCTGATCGTCATCATGCTGCTGGGCCACTGGATCGAGATGCGCTCACTGGCCCAGACCACCTCGGCGTTGGACTCCCTCGCCGCGCTGCTCCCTGACGAGGCTGAGCGTATAGAGGGAGACGACGTCGTCAAGGTCGACCCGGCAGAGCTGCGCGTCGGCGACGTCGTCATCGTCCGGCCTGGCGGCAGCGTCCCCGCCGACGGCACCATCGTCGACGGCCGCGCCGACATGGACGAGTCCATGATCACCGGCGAATCACACCCCGTCGCCCGCGGCGAGGGCGAGAACGTCACCGCCGGCACCGTGGCCACCGACTCCGGCCTGCGCGTAGAGATCACCGCCACCGGCGACGACACGGCTCTGGCGGGCATCAACAGGCTCGTCGCCGAGGCGCAGGGCTCATCTTCCCGTGCCCAGCGCATCGCCGACCGGGCTGCGGCCCTGCTGTTCTGGTTCGCCCTCGGAGCTGCGCTGATCACCGCCGTCGTCTGGACGCTCTTCGGGCTCCCCGACGACGCGGTCGTTCGCACCATCACTGTCCTCGTCATCGCCTGCCCCCATGCGCTGGGTCTGGCGATCCCTCTGGTCGTGTCCATCGCCACCGAGCGCGCCGCCCGCGGCGGCGTCCTGATCAAGGACCGCCTCGCCCTGGAGTCCATGCGCCAGGTCGACGCGGTGCTCTTCGACAAGACCGGCACCCTGACCAAGGGCGAGCCCACCGTCACCGGCGTGGAGCCCAACCGGCGGCCTGAATGCCGAACAGCTTCTCGCCCTGGCCGCCTCCGCCGAGGCCGACAGTGAGCACCCCCTCGCCCGGTCCATCGTCACCGCCGCCAAGGAGAAGGGCCTCGCCGTCGAACCGGCCAGCGGGTTCACCTCCTCCCCGGCGGTCGGCGTCACCGCGACGGTGGCCGACCATGAGATCCGCGTCGGCGGACCCCGTCTGCTCGAGGAGACCGGCCAGGACGAGATCGGTGTCGCCGACGAATGGCGGGCAGAGGGTGCGATCATCCTGCACGTCCTCCGCGACGGCAAGGTCATCGGCGGTCTCAAGCTCGCCGACGAGGTTCGCCCAGAGTCCCGCGACGCCGTCGATGCGCTCCATCAGCTCGGCGTCGAGGTCGTCATGATCACCGGCGACGCGGAAGCCGTGGCGAACGAGGTGGGAAGAGAGCTCGGCATCGACCGGGTCTTCGCCGGCGTCCGCCCCGAGGACAAATCCGCCAAGGTCGACCAGCTGCAGAAGGAGGGCAAGAAGGTCGCCATGGTCGGCGACGGCGTCAACGACGCCCCTGCCCTGGCCCAGGCCGACGTCGGCATCGCCATCGGGGCCGGCACCGACGTCGCCATCGCCTCTGCAGGTGTCATCCTCGCCAGCTCCGACCCGCGTAGCGTGCTCTCGGTGATCCAGCTCTCCCGTGCCGCATACCGTAAAATGAGGCAAAACCTGTGGTGGGCTGCAGGGTACAACTTGCTCTCTGTGCCGCTCGCGGCTGGCGTGCTCGCACCCGTCGGCTTCGTCATGCCGATGTCAGTAGGTGCGATCCTGATGTCGATCTCCACCGTCGTCGTCGCGCTCAACGCCCAGCTGCTGCGTCGCATCGACCTCGCCCCAGCTGCCAGCACCCGCTCCGTCCTGGAGCACCAGAAGTGAAGGACACACCCGTGACCACTGAAACTGCAGCCGATGAGACCGGTACCGACGCCGGAGCCCATCGGCACGGCTACATCAGTGACAAGGACCGCTACCGCAACCGCATGAAGCGTATCGAAGGCCAAGCCCGCGGCATCACGAAGATGATCGACGACGAAAAGTACTGCATCGACATCCTCACCCAGGTCTCGGCCCTCACCCGCGCCCTGCAAGGAGTGGCGACCGGTCTGCTCGATGACCACCTCAAGCACTGCGTGCTCGACGCCGCCAAGAAAGGCGATGAAGACGCGGCCATCGCCAAGATCCAGGAGGCCACCGACGCCATCAATCGCCTCGTGCGCTCCTGACACCATCCGATTTCGTCAACACAGGGTGCCTCGGACCGGTGGGCCCCAGATCAGGACAAGGCTCTTGATGTCTCCGGGCAGGCGTGCTTTGCACGTCGTCGCGCCCTTGGCACCGGCGAACTCGGGATGCCTTCTGTCTAACCTGACGACATGAACACGTTCACCTGAGAAAAGAGTTGGGCATGCCACTTGCCATTGTTGCTCCGATCCAGTCCTCCAGGAGCCGCCTGAGGATCTGCGCGGCCTTGACCGGTCTGGCGACCAGCGCCGTCCTCCTGCTCAGCGGCTGTGCTGATGCGGGACCGTCCGCTGATGCAGGATCCGATCACTCACTGGTGGTCGAGCACAATCTAGACGGATTGAATGCTCGCGAGATCATCAAGCGACTCGACTCAACGAAGGTGACAGATCGCTCGTCTGAATTCATCGCGTCGATTGAACCCGACCAGCTTGTACTGACCGACGATCAGAACAATCAGACCACCGTGCCGATGCCAGAAGACGAGTTCTACGTCTCTATCGCCCCGTATCGCAGCCAGACTCACGAATGCTACTTCCACAGCCTCACGACCTGCACCGGCGAACTCGCCAATACTGACGTCCACGTCACCGTGGTCGAGGCGACGTCAGGGGAGACCCTCCTCGATGAAACGCTGACGACGTACGACAACGGATTCGTCGGGGTCTGGCTGCCGCGTGGAATTGACGCCACTCTCACTGTCTCAGCTGAAGGCCGCACCGCGAAAAAGGCCATCTCGACCCGCCCCGACGACCCCACCTGCTTGACCGGTCTTCAGCTGGCTTGAGGCCCAGGCCTCATGCTCCTCTTCAGCGCCGACAGATCAGGCGTCGAGACGTCCTGAGCCGCCCCCTTCATTCGGTCCGGACGTTCTGTGAGTCGTCGGTTTCCATTTGATGGGTGCACTGCCGAGCGTACTCGGCTGGGGTTAGGTAGCCGAGCGAGGAGTGCCGGCGGTGGTGGTTGTACTCGTCCTTCCAGTCGCCGATGATGACCTGTGCGTGCAGCAGCGAGTAGAAGCTGTTGATGTTGAGGCACTCGTCGCGGATCCGGCTGTTGAACGACTCGACGTACCCGTTGCGCCACGGCGAGCCCGGAGGGATGTAGGACAGGCCGGTGCGGGTGCCGGCCCAGTCGGCCATCGCCTCGCTGATGAACTCCGGCCCGTTGTCCGACCTGAGCACCGCCGGGGCGCCCCGGGCGGCGACGAGGTCCTCGAGGTGGGCGGTGAGTCGGTCGGCGGTAATCGAGCGCTCCACGAGCCCGCCGATGCACTCCCGGGTGTGTTCGTCGACGATCGAGCAGATCTTGATCGGTCGTCCGTGCTCGTCGGCGTCGAACTGGAAGTCCACCGCCCACACCACGTTCGGCGCGTCCGCCGTCGGCGCGTCGACGGTCGAGGACCCGACGCGCTTGCGTCGACGCCGCTGCGGGACCCGGAGCCCTTCGTCACGCCAC